>NZ_JBHWDS010000033.1:0-47159 GCF_042734615.1 Kitasatospora sp. NPDC059646 | reverse complement strand
GTCCGGTGCTGGGTGCGGCCCTGACCACCGTTGACCGTCTGCGCACCGATCCGGCGTCGCTCTGGCAGCCCGACGGCGTGTGAGGCCGTTCGAGGACGGAGCCGCGTCCGCCCGTGGCCCGAAGAGGCGCTCCGTGCTTCGCCGTTGGCCCGCCGCGGTCCGGTGCTGGGTGCGGCCCTGACCACCGTTGACCGTCTGCGCACCGATCCGGCGTCGCTCTGGCAGCCCGACGGCGTGTGAGGCCGTTCGAGGCTGCCCGGGAAAACGGCGTGGCAGCCCGCTGCGGCTGTGTGCGACGCTCTCGCTCATGACCGAAGCGGACCCCGGCAAGCGGCAGATCTTCCTCGACCCCGACGGCTGCGGGGCGGACCAGGGCTGGATGTTCGTCATCGTGGCCGCGCCGACCGGCGTGGTGTACCGGAGCCAGGGCGGCGGGTACGGGTGCATCCAGTACCGGCAGGAGGGCTACCTGGTGCCGCTGTTCGGGCCGGGCCTGGACGAGCCCCTGCGGGAGATCTTCGTCGGGGAGTTGAAGGGCTGCGGATCCCGGCGCCTGGACTGGCCGCCCGCCCTGCTCGACCGCCTCCGGGCGACGGTCGCCCGGTTCGGCGTGTACGGCTCCGGCCGCGAGGACGACATGTTCCCTCCACCGCTCGCCCTCGACGAGTCCCGCCTCTCCGAGGTCGACGAGGCGTGGGTTCCGGTGCTGACGCCGGACGGCCCGGGGATCCTCGTCTGGGAGAACTCCGACTAGCGCCCGGCTCTGCCGGCCCCCGGCCCGGTCGGGTGCCTGGTGGCACGGCCTAGCATGGGGCGACTGCGGAACGAGGGGGATCTGATGGCCGAGTGGGACGGCGTGGCGGAGCGGGGCCAGTACAAGGAGGCGTACCAGGCCCAGTTGGACGAGGTGGCCGACGCGGCCTACCGGGGCGACTGGCCGGCCCTGGTCGCCGTCGTGGAGAAGTCGCCCGGCCTGGCCAACACCCGTCGCACCGGCGGGCGCAGCGGCTGGGCGCCGCTGCACCAGGCGGCCTGGCACGGCGCCCCGCCCGAGGTCGTCCGGCAGTTGCTGCGGGCCGGGGCGTGGCGCACGCTGCGGGCGGCGGACGGGGAGCGTCCCGTCGACGTCGCGGTCCGGCTGGAGCGCCACGAGCTGGTGGGGCTGCTGGAGCCGGCGCCCCTGCGCCCGTTGGCGGACCGGTCCCTGCGGGCGATGGAGGAGTACCTGCACGCCCTGGTCCGGATCCGCACCGCGGACTTCGGCGTGAAGCTGGCCCTGAACCTCCCGCAGATCAGTGTGCTGACCGAACTGCCCGAGGGGAAGGTGTGGTTCCCCGTGCCCGGCATGTACGGCGGCTTCTCGATCGCCCTGGAGGACGCCGAGACCTCGCCGCGGCTGAGCGTGAGCAGCCACTGCCGGGTCGCCGGCTATTCGGGCCAGACGCACCACATCACGGCGGACGGCTGCGCGCTGGTCGAGTCCGGCTGGTAGCCGCTCCGACGGTGCGCCGCGACCGGTGGCGCCCCGGGGCGGCCGGTGGCCGGGCGTGGTGCTGGGCGGGTGTGCCCGGCCACCGGAGCGGGTGGGGAGCGGCGCACCGCGTGACGGGGGCGAAACTTTCGGTTTGGTGGCGAATGTTCCGGCGCGCTCCGGACGAAGACGGTAGGCAAGCCGGGCAGCGCCGTCAACCGGTCGGCGGCGGGCCGGAGTTGACGGGTCGGGAGGTGTCGGGCCGTCAGGGGAGGTCGGGCGGCGGCGCGGTGGAGGCGCGGACGACGAGGCTGGTCGCGAGGTCGACGCGGGTGGCGGCGGGGTGCTCGCCGCGGCCGAGGCCGACGGCCATGCGGGCGGCGGTCTCGGCCATCTCCACCAGTGGCTGCCGGACGGTGGTGAGCGGTGGGCCGACCCAGCGGGCCAGCGGCAGGTCGTCGAAGCCGACCACCGAGAGGTCCTCGGGCACGCGCAGGCCGAGTTCGCGGGCGGCCTCGTACACGCCGAGCGCCTGCAGGTCGTTGCCGGCGAAGACCGCGGTGGGCCGGTCGGGGCGGGACAGCAGCGTCCGGGCCGCGGCGTACCCGGCCTCGTGGTGGAAGTCGCCCTCGTGGACGAGTTCCGGGTCGACCGGCAGCCGGGCGGTCTCCAGCGCGGTGCGGTAGCCGTCCACCCGGGCGCGGCTGCACATCATGCCGGACGGGCCGGAGATCATCGCGATCCGGCGGTGCCCGAGGTCGAGCAGGTGGCGGGTGGCGGCGAGGCCGCCCTGCCAGTTGCCGGTGCCGACGGCGGGCACCCCGTCGGCCGGGTCGCCGGCCGGGTCGAGGACGACGAACGGGATGTCGCGGCTGGTGAGTTGGTCGCGCTGGGCGGCGTCCAGGTCGGACAGCACCAGCACCACTCCGGCGGGCCGGCGGGCCAGCACGCCGTCCACCCAGGTCTGGCCGGGGGTGAGCCGCCCGGCGGACTCGGACAGCACGATGCTCAGGCCCTCGTCCCGGGCGACGTTCTCCACGCCGCGGATCACCTCCACCGCCCAGGCGCTGTCGAGCTGGTGGAAGACCAGGTCGAGCAGCCGGGACGGCGGTGCGGCGGTGCGGCGCCGCTGGTAGCCGGTGCGGCGCAGGATCGCCTCGACCTTGGCGCGGGTCGCGGGCGCGACGTCCGCCCGTCCGTTCAGGACTTTCGAAACTGTCGGCGCCGAGACGCCGGCCGCCCGGGCGATCTCCGACAGGGTCGGCGCGGGGTCGGGTTCGAGTTCTGCGGCGCTCATGGCACGGATAGTAGCGCCCCCGGCGGTCCGCGCGGGGCGGCGCAGGGAGCGGAGGCCGGTTCGGTCGGAAGCCTTGACTTGCCTGCCGGGCCGCCGTAGCTTCCTCGCAACATTCGAACCACAACCGAAACATTCGGCCAGTTCGACCCGTCCCGTGCCGCGCCCCCGCGCGGCGGGACTCTCCGCAGCTCAGCACCGCCACGACGGCGTGGGCGATGTCCCGCCCGGCACCGCCCGCGCCGTCGGAACCGAAACTTTCGAGCAGCTCCCTGCCCCTGGAGGCCCCCACCATGTTCGTTCGCAGACGCCTGCCAGTCGCCGCGCTGGCCGCCGCGACCGCGCTCACCCTGCTCACCGCCTGCGGCAGCGACGGCTCGGGCAGCGGCGGCGGCGCGCTCACCTGGTGGCACAACGGCAACCAGGACCCGCTGAAGACGGTCTGGGCCCACGCCGCCGCCAACTACCAGAAGGACCACGCCGGTTCGAAGCTCGACGTGGTGCCGATGCAGAACGAGCAGTTCCCCACCAAGATCCCGCTGGCCCTGCAGTCGAACACCCCGCCGGACATCTACTTCAACCAGGGCGGCGGCCTGCTCGCCACCCAGGCGCAGTCGGGCCGGGTCGCCGACCTGACCGCGCTCACCGCCGACTGGATCAAGGACCTCGGCCCCGCCGCCCAGGGCTGGGCCGCCGACGGCAAGCAGCTCGGCGTCCCCTACGACTCGCACGTGGTCGGCTTCTGGTACCGCAAGGACCTGTTCGCCAAGGCCGGCATCACCCAGCCGCCCGCCACCATGGACGAGCTGAAGGCCGACATCGGCAAGCTCAAGGCGGCCGGCAGCACCCCGATCGCGCTCGGCGGCAAGGACCGCTGGCCCGACGCCTTCTACTACGACTACTTCGCCGTCCGCGAGTGCTCCGTCGACACCCTCAAGTCCTCGGTGAAGGCCGCCAAGTTCACCGACCCGTGCTTCACCAAGGCCGGCCAGGACGTGCTCGACCTGATCGCCCTCAAGCCCTTCCAGGACGGCTTCAACGGCACGCCCGCCCAGCAGGGCACCGGCAGCTCGGCCGGCCTGGTCGCCGCCGGCCAGGCCGCGATGGAACTCCAGGGCGACTGGAACCCCAGCGTCATGCAGGCGCTGGCCGCCGACCCGTCCTACAAGGACCAGCTGGGCTGGTTCCCGTTCCCGGCGGTCACCGGCGGGGCCGGCGACCCGAGCGTCGCGCTCGGCGGCGGCGACGGCTTCTCCTGCACCGTCAAGCGCGCCGCCGACTGCGCCCAGGTGCTCAAGTACCTGACCGGCGCCGACGTGCAGACCGAACTGATCAACTCCGGCGCCGCCACCATCCCGGTCAACCCGGCGGCCGTCGGCGCCATCAAGGACCCGCTGGTGAAGCAGATCTACGACTACAACGCCAAGGCGAGCTACGTGCAGGTGTACTTCGACGTCGCCCTGCCGACCGCCGTCGGCCAGGCCCTCAACGACGCGGCCGCGGACCTGTTCGCGGGCAAGGGCGACGCCGGCTCGGTGGCCCGCGCGGTGAACTCGGCAGGCTGACCGTGAGCACCGTCGAGGAGGAGCGGGCCGCCCCGGCCCGCCCCGCCCAAGCACCCCGCAAGCGCCCCGCCCGGCGGCGCACCAGCACCCGCACCCGGGCCGAACTCGCCCTGCTGCTCGGCCCCGCGCTCGCCCTGTTCGCGCTGTTCGTCCTGGTGTCGATCGCCGCCGCCGTCTACTACAGCTTCTTCGACTGGAACGGCTTCGGCCCGCCCAGCAAGGTGGTCGGCCTCGCCAACTACCGCAAGGCGCTCGCCGATCCGGTGTTCCAGGGCGCCATCCGGCACAACGTGGTGTTCGCGCTGCTGTCCGTGGCGGTCCAACTGCCGCTCACCGTCGCACTCGCCCTGCTGCTCAACGGCCGCCTGCGCGGCCGGGCCGTGCTGCGGCTGATCGCCTTCACCCCGTACGTGCTCTCCGAGGCGATCACCGCCGTCGCCTGGCTGGTGATGCTCCAGCCCGGCGGCGCCGTCGACCAGGCCCTGCGCTCGGTCGGCCTGGACCCGCTCGTCCACCAGTGGCTGGCCGACCAGCACCTGGTGCTCTACACCCTGTTCGTGGTCTCCACCTGGAAGTACCTCGGCTTCGGCATCATCCTGTTCCTCGCCGGACTCCAGGGCGTGCCGGCGGAGTTGCGCGAGGCCGCCGCCCTGGACGGCGCCTCCGCCTGGCAAACCACCACCAAAGTGGTGCTGCCGCTGCTCGGCCCGACCATCCGGATCTGGATCTTCCTTTCGGTGATCGGATCGCTGCAACTCTTCGAACTGGTCTGGATCATGACGCTCGGCGGTCCCGCCGGATCCTCCGCCACCATGGCCACCTACGTCATCGACCGCGGCTTCCGCCGCTACCAGTTCGGCTACGGCAGCGCCGTCGCCGTGGTGCTGTTCGCGGTCTGCTTCGCCTTCGCGCTCGCCTACCAGCGGTTCGCGCTGCGCCGCGACACCGACGGCGCGCTCACCGGAAGGGTGGACTGACCCGTGACCGCACACCCCCTGGCCGCACACCCCGCGCCCGCCCGCCCGAGAAGGCTGTCGGGCCGCCGACTCGCCGTTCCCGGACGGTACCTGGCCGCCCTGCTGGTGGTCGGCGTGACGCTGGTCCCGATCGCCTTCGTGGTGCTCGGCGGCTTCCGCACCAACGCGCAGCTGAACGCCGACCCGACCGGGCTGCCGCACCCCTGGGTGCTCGGCAACTACCGCACCATCCTGGCCTCGTCGATGTTCTGGCGGCTGATGGGCAACAGCGCCCTGATCGCCGTCACCGCCACCGTCCTCACCTGCGGACTCGGCGCGATGGCCGGGTACGCGCTGGCCCGCTACCGCTTCCGCGGCCGGGAGGGCGTGTACACCCTGTTCTCCGCCGGACTGCTCTTCCCGCTCGGCGTCGCCTCGCTGCCCGTCTACCTGCTGCTGCGCCAACTGGACCTGCTGGAGAGCTGGTTCGGCGTCGCACTGGCGGAGGCGGCGTTCGGGCTGCCGGTCACCGTCGTGATCCTGCGGCCCTTCATGGCCGCGATCCCCGCGGAACTGGAGGACGCCGCCGCCGTGGACGGCTGCACCCGGCTCGGCTTCCTGTGGCGGATCATGCTGCCGCTGGCCCGCCCCGCCCTGGTCACCGTCGCCGTGCTCGCCTTCCTCGGCTCCTGGAACGGCTACCAGCTGCCCATGCTGGTCTTCAACGAGCAGTCGCACTTCACCCTGCCGCTCGGCGTCGCCACCTTCCAGTCCCAGTACTCGCAGGACACCGCGAGCATCCTCGCCTACACCGCACTGTCGATGCTGCCCGCACTCGGCTTCTTCGTCTTCGCCGAACGCCGCATCGTCGGCGGCATGGCCGGCGCCGTCAAGGGCTGAGAGACCCGCCGGTCCGCCCGGCGACCCGCCCGACACGACGTCAACCACCCAGTACAGGAAGGACACCAGCCGTCCGATGACGACCCATCCCGCCCCGGCCGCCACCGATCCGCACCCGGCCGGCCCCTGGCGCGACCCCGCGCAGGCCCCGCACCTCCGGGTCGAGGACCTGATCGGCCGGATGACCCTGGAGGAGAAGACCGCCCAACTGTACGGCGTGTGGGTCGGCGCCGACGCGGGCGGCGACGGCGTCGCCCCGCACCAGAACGAGATGTGCGACCCGGTCGACCTGAAAGCGCTTTCCGCCCACGGCCTCGGCCAGCTCACCCGCCCGTTCGGCACCGCCCCCGTGGACCCCGCCGTCGGCGCCCTCGCGCTGGCCCGCGCCCAGCAGCAGCTCACCGACGCCGGACGCTTCGGCATCCCCGCGCTCGCCCACGAGGAGTGCCTGGCCGGCTTCACCACCTGGGGCGCCACCGCCTACCCCGTCCCGCTCGCCTGGGGCGCCACCTTCGACCCCGCACTGATCTCCGAAATGGCCCACCGGATCGGCCGCGACCTGCGCTCCGTCGGCATCCACCAGGGCCTCGCCCCCGTCCTCGACGTCGCCCGCGACCTGCGCTGGGGACGCATCGAGGAGACCATCGGCGAAGACCCCTACCTGGTCTCCACCATCGGCACCGCCTACGTCCACGGACTGCGCTCGGCCGGCATCGTCGCCACCCTCAAGCACTTCGTCGGCTACTCCGCCTCCGCCGGCGCCCGCAACCTCGCCCCCGTGCGGGCCGGGGGCCGCGAACTCGCCGACGTCCTGCTGCCCCCGTTCGAGATGGCCGTGCACGAGGGCGGCGCGGACTCCGTCATGCACTCCTACGCCGAGATCGACGGCCTGCCGGTCGCCGCCGACCCCGCCCTGCTCACCGAACTCCTCCGGGACACCTGGCAGTTCACCGGCACCGTGGTCGCCGACTACTTCGGCGTCGGCTTCCTGGAGACCCTGCACCGGGTCGCCGCCGACCGCGCCGACTCCGCCCGGCTCGCCCTCACCGCCGGCATCGACGTCGAACTGCCGACCGTCCGCGCCTACGGCGACAGCCTGGTCGAAGCCGTCCGCGACGGCCGGATCCCCGAAGCGCTGGTCGACCGGGCGCTGCGCCGCGTCCTGCTGCAGAAGTGCCGGCTCGGCCTGCTCGACCCCGACTGGAGCCCGCTGCCCGCCGCACTGCCCGCCGGCTGCGGCACCGACACCGCCCCCGAGGACGTCCGCGGCAGCATCGACCTCGACCCGCCCGTCAACCGCGCCCTGGCCCGCCGGATCGCCGAACAGTCCGTCGTGCTGCTCGCCAACCCCGACGGCGTCCTGCCGATCGCCCCCGCCACCCGCCGGATCGCCGTCGTCGGCCCGCGCGCCCACGACCCGTTCGCGATGCTCGGCTGCTACTCCTTCCCCAGCCACGTCGGCACCAGCCACCCCGAGGTGCCGCTGGGCCTCGACATCCCCACCGTCCTCGACGCCCTGCGCGAGCAACTCCCCGACACGGAACTCGACTTCGCACCCGGCTGCGAGGTCGACGGAACGGCCACCGACGGCTTCGCCGACGCCGTCCGGGCCGCCGCCGGCGCCGACCTGTGCCTGGCCGTCCTCGGCGACCGCGCCGGCCTGTTCGGACGCGGCACCTCCGGCGAGGGCTGCGACGCCCCCGACCTCCGACTCCCCGGCGTCCAGGGCGAACTGATCGACGCCCTGCTCGCCACCGGGACCCCCGTGGTGCTGGTCCTGCTCACCGGCCGCCCCTACGCGCTCGGCCGCTGGGACGGCCGGTGCGCCGCCGCCGTGCAGGCGTTCTTCCCCGGCGAGGAGGGCGGGCCGGCCCTCGCCTCCGTCCTCACCGGCGCCGCCGACCCGTCCGGCCGACTGCCCGTCAGCATCCCGCGCGACCCCGGCGGCCAGCCCTGGACGTACCTGCAGCCCCCGCTCGGCCTCGCCAGCGGCGTCAGCAACCTCGACCCCACCCCGCTGCACCCGTTCGGCCACGGCCTGTCCTACACCTCCTTCGCATGGACGCCCGGACCCGACCCGCTGCGGCAGCTCCCCACCCACGCGAGCACGGACCTCCAGCTCACCGTCCGCAACAGCGGCGACCGCGCGGGCATCGAGACCGTCCAGCTCTACCTGCACGACCCCGTCGCCCGCACCACCCGTCCGGACGCCCGCCTGATCGGCTACGCCCGCGTCCCGCTCGCGCCCGGCGAGAGCCGCCGGGTCCGCTTCCGCTTCCACGCCGACCTCGCCTCCTACACCGGCCCCGACGGCCGGCGGATCGTCGAACCCGGCGAACTTCAGCTGCGGCTGGCCGCGTCCAGCGCCGACGTCCGCCACACCGTCACGCTCGAACTCACCGGCCCCGAACGGCAGCTGGACCACCGCCGGCGGATGAGCTGCCCCGTGACGGTGGACTGAGCACCCGCCACCGCCCCGTGCACCCGCCGGGCCCCCGGGAGCCGCTCCCCGAGGCCCGGCGGGCCCGTTCCGCTCGGCGCGCCGACCCGCGCCGCCCCGCGCCGACCCGCCTCCGCCCGGCGGGAGACGGCACCCGGACGGCCGTTGAGCTGCCCCGTCGCCGTCCGCCGGGCGGCGGGCAGGCAGACTGGAGCCCATGAGCTCCGTCACCCCCGCCACCGCCGACCACCTCGCCCCGACCACCGGCCCGGCCGGCCGGCCACTCACCGAGACCGGGCGGGCCGAGCTGCTCGACGCGTTCAACGACGCCGTCCGCCGCCCCGAACTCTTCGGCGGCCCGGCGGCCGTGGTCGCACTGCTCGACGCGCTGGCCGCCGCCGACCCGGACGGCGACCCGGACGGCGACCGCGGCACCGGATGGACCCCCGGCACCGACGCGCCCACCGTCTCCACCCTGCTGCGCGACAGCTTCGGCGACGCCGACCCGCCGCTGGTCGCCTCCCAGTACGGCGAGGACGCCCACCGGCGCGGCTGGCTGCGCCTGGACCGGGCGCTGGCCGACGAGGACCTGCGGGCGCTGCTCGACCGGGCCCTCGACTGGTCCGAGGACGGCCGCCGACTGCCCGAGGTGCTGGCCGAGTTCGGCGACCCGTCGGTGGTGTACGGCGACCCCGCGCCGGACGCCCCCAAGACCCTCGGCTACGCGGGCGAGGACCGCCGGGGCCCGGTCGCCGCGTTCCACTTCGGGCCGGGCGGCGTGCTGTACGCGGTGCGGGTCGGCGAGAACCCGCTGGGCGACTGGGGGCTCACCCCGGCCGGCCGGAAGCTGTTCGACTGACCGCCCGCGCGCGGGGCGCCCGCCGCCCCCGGCGGAGCGCCGATCGGCCGAGCGGAGCGCCGATCACCCGAGCGGGGGGCCGATCAGCCGAGCGGACTGCGGTGGGCCAGCGCCCAGGCCGCCACGCCGACCCGGTTGCGAGCGCCCAACTTGCGCTGGACGTTGGCCAGATGGTTCTTGACGGTGCCGGGGGAGAGGAACAGCTCGGCCGCGATCTCGGCGTTGGTCGCGCCGTCCGCGACCAGCGCCGCGACCTGCCGCTCGCGCGGGCTGAGCGCCTCCAGCGGAGGCTGCTGGCTGCGCTCCGGCGGGGCGTAGTGGCGCAGCAGACGGAGCGTCAACTGCGGGCTGATCAGGGTGTCGCCGGCCACCGCGGCGCGGACCGCCTCGGCGAGCAGTGCGGGGCCGGACCGTTTGAGCAGGAAGCCGGCAGCCCCGTTGCGGAGCGCGGTGTGGACGTACTCGTCCAGGTCGAAGGTGGTGACGACGACCACCCGGACCGGGTCGGCGACGTCCGGGCCGGCGAGCCGGCGGGTGAGGTCCAGGCCGTCCAGGTGCGGCATGCGGATGTCCGCGAGGACGACGTCCGGCCGGAGCCGGCGGGCGAGCCGGAGCGCGGTGCGGCCGTCGGGCGCGTCGCCGACGACCTGCATGTCCGGCTGGGCGTCGAGGATGATCCGGTACGCGGAGCGGATGTCCTCGTGGTCGTCGGCGAGCAGGATCCGGATGGTCACGGCTTCTCCGCGGGACTGGTCGGGGCGGGTGGGAACGTTGCGGTGAGCTGCCAGCCGTCGGCGACCGGGCCGGCCCGGAAGGTGCCGCCGAGCGCCTCGACCCGGGCGGCCAGGCCGGCCAGGCCGTGACCCCCGCGCGGCCGGAGGCGGCGGGCCGCCGCGGCGCCGTCGTTGTGGATGCGCAGCTCCAACCGACCTCCGGTGTCGACGAGTTCGATCCGGACGGTGCGCGCGGACGGGGCGTGGCGGCGGACGTTGGTGAGCGCCTCGACGGCGATCCGGTGGACGGTCGCGGCGCACTCCCGCCCCACCGGGCCCGGTCCGAGGGCGAGTTGGACGGTCGGGCCGCCGGTGGCGGTGAACCGTTGGGCCAGCGCCGGGAGTTCGGCCAGTCCGCCGTGCGGGCTGCGGCCGCCGCCGTCCTCGGCCCGGTCGGGTGCGCGCAGCAGGTCGACGGTGCGGTCCAGGGAGGCCAGCGCCTGCTGCCCGGCCTGCTCGATGCGGGCGAAGAGGGCCGCCGCCCGCTCCGGCGACTGCTGCACCAGCAGCGCCCCGGCCTGCGCCTGGGCGACCATGCCGCTGACGTCATGGGCGACGAAGTCGTGCAGGTCGTGGGCGAGTTCGAGCCGCTGGGCGTGCCGGGCGGCGGCCACCGCCCGTTCGCGTTGCCGGTCGAGCGCGTGCAGGTACCGGCCGACGGCGCCGGCGGCCGCCACCGCGAGGGCGCCGAAGCCGAGCAGCGGCGGCTCGAACCCGACGTACCGCATCGGCCAGGCCGCCGCGGCGAGCACCGGCCACAGCGCCGCGCGGTGCGGTCCGTGCCGGACCGCCAGCGCCACCAGGCCCAGCAGCGCGGCGAGTTCGACGACCCCGGCGGTCCCCGCCACCGGCGCGCCGCCGCGGTACGGTCCGGCCCAGCCGGCGGCGCAGGTGAGCGCGAGGGACAGCCCCGCGGCGGGCTCCGGCCGCCTCGGCCGGGCGAGCGCCAGGCCGGCGACGGCGGCGGACACCGCCGTCCCGGCCGCGGTCCAGGCGAGTGCGGCGCTCACCGGAAGCCGCCGGCGGGCAGGCGTGCGTGCGTGCGTGGGGGTTCCCCCGTGTCCCCGTTCATGCGCTCACCCTAAGGAGGGCGTTCGGCCGTGATCAAGGAGAGCCGGTGTGACGCGCCGAACTCCGGCGGGCGGACGGCGAATTCGGTGGCGGCGGCGGTCCGGGCCGCGTACGGTCCCGGGGGTGATCCACAGCTACCCACCGCTGAACCTCGAAGTGCGCACGCCGCGGCTGACGTTGGCCGGGGCGACCGACGACCTGCTGGAGCGGCTGGTCCCGACCGTCCGGGCCGGTGTCGCCGACGCCGAGCCGTGGCCGCTCGACGACCCGAGCTCGTTCTACCTGGACAGCCCCGACCGGGAGTGGCGCTGGCTGCGGGCCGTGTGGGCGGGCCGGGGCCGGGTGAGCGAGAGCTTCTGGCGGCTGTACTTCGTGGTGCTGCTGGACGGTGAGCCGATCGGCATGCAGGACCTGATCGGCGTCGACTTCGCCAAGTACGGGACGGTCACCTCCTTCTCCTGGCTCGCCCCGGAGCACCGGGGGCGCGGGATCGGCGCCGAGATGCGCGCGGCCGTCCTGCACCTGGCCTTCGCCGGGCTGGGCGCGCGCGAGGCGGAGAGCGACGCCTTCACCGACAACCGGGCCTCCAACAAGGTCTCCCGCAGCCTCGGTTACCGGCCGAACGGCACCACCTGGGACACCCGCCGGGGCGAGGCCGCGCCGATCCGGCGCTGGCTGCTGACCCGGGACGCCTGGGAGCGGGTCCGCCGTGAGGACATCGAGTTGGTCGGCGTCGAGGAGTGCCTCCCGGTGCTCGGCCTGGTCTGACGGCCGCCCCGGTGTGCCGATCGGCACACCGGGGTGCCGCACGTCCGGCCGTTCGGCATCTGCCGGCGCGGCGGGCCCGGCGGCAGGCTTCCGGGTGTTGCCGGGGCGGGGCCCCGGCCGGGACCTGAGGAGGCCAGTGATGGAGACCATGGAGCCGGCACCGCGATGGGCCGTGCGGGCGGCGCGGGCGGCGGCCTGGACGGTGGTGCCGTCCGGACTGTGGCGGGTCGCCCTGGGAGTGGGCCTGCCGGTGGGCTTCCACGGCGAGCTGGAGGAGATGTTCGCCCGCTGGATGCCCGGCTGGGGCACCGTCTACGTGCTGGCCCTGAGTGCGGCGGCCGAGGCCCTGGCGTTCCTCACGCTCGGCCTGGTCCGCCCCTGGGGCCGCCGCGTCCCCGGCTGGGTGCCCCGCCTCGGCGGCCGCGGACTCCCCGCCTGGGCGGTCCTCGCCCCGGCCGGACTCGGCGCCCTGGCCGTGACCTTCGTGACCTGGTCCGCCGCCACCGGCCCCTGGCAGCACAACATGAGCGACCCGGACTCCCCGCACGGCCTCGCCGGCCTGCTGATGACCCTCTGCTACCTGCCCCTGCTCGCCTGGGGCCCCCTGCTGGCCGCCGTCACCGTCGACCACGCCCGCCGCGCCGTCAACAGCCGCCTGCCCGCCCGAACCTGATGCGCCGTCGCCGACGGCGACCCTCGGACAGACCAGTCGAGCCGGATTTTGCCGCTTGTCGGCCGATCCCCGAAGCACGGGCACTGCCCGGGTGCGGATCACATAGGGCGGGAGACGGTACGGGCCCGAGGGCACGGGGCGGTCAGAGGCCCTTCTCGATCGCCGCCGCCAGAGCGCGAAGGCGCTTTGCCGCCGGTCGGGCGTCTCCGATTCGATACGTCGAGTAGCGAGGATCCGGCGTGTTCTCGATGTTTCGCACAATGTCCGGGTCGAGGCGGGCGAACAGCCTGAAAAGCTCAAGAAGCTCGTCCATGTTCGGTGCCAGCTGAGATTTACGCTCTATCAGCGAAATATCACGAGCCGAGAAAGCCTCCGCTGTCTCCGACTCCCTCTTCAGCAGGGCGATTACGAGGGACAAGACATCGAGCTCGCGCTGCCGGGTTTCGACCAGGGCGGCCAGCCTTGACAATCCGTCCGGAACCTCGAACATCATTCCCACGTCAGCGGGCCGCAGGCCCAGAGAATCGGAAGAGATCACCACCTGGCCCAGCTCTTCGGCAGTGATGAGTGCCCAGTGCTTCTTCAGGGCCATATTCTTGATCGTGTTACCATTGAAGGACGGGCCAATGATTGCAACGTACTTTGCGGAATGCTTTTCCCTGTGAGTTTCGATCGCCACATCGCTGACATGGGTGTGGGAGACGCGGCCGGACGAGGTCGACTTCCCGTCAACGATGGCCGTCTGCAATTCCCCATTGCCGTCGTACCACTGCACCAGGATGTCGGTGTCGCCGGGGCCGCTGATTCGTTGCGCATGGAATCCCATGTGTCTGAAAGCGCTCTCGATGCACCTCTCGAACGCTGCTCCGGGCCCTTGTTCGTCGGCGGAAGGATCGACCGAAGCCTGTGTCAGCGATTGCCTGATGGCAAGGACTTCGTCCTGCGCGACCTGATTTTTCGGGCTTGTCTGGTGTGTTTGATCGTGCTCGTTTCCATCCTCCGTCCCGCTGGGATCGGCGAGAGGCAGAGAGTCGATAAGGCGAAGTCCAGTCGGTGTTGCCTGAATTGATGACCAGGACGTCTCGATAAGAAGGCCCGACTCGACCAGAAAAGCCGTGAGCCAACGCACCTTGTCTTTGTTCAGGCCGTACCTGGTGCCCTCCTGGTAGACATCGCTGCGGGAAGTGTTGACCTTGGCTGCGCGGATCAGTTCACCGACGAATTTCATATGGGCGTGAAGGATTCGGACGAAGTCGATATCGGATCCAGATTGTAGCCATGCTTTTGCTGCGGGTGTGGCGGAGTATACTCCTCGGCGGATCTCCTGCAGGAGCCCGGCGGCCCGCATGAATGGCAGCATCGAATCCACGCTGGTACGTTTCAGTCCGAAGTGGTCGGCGATGAAGGTCAGGAGCTCATCCTTGCCAACCGGATCGGTTGCCGCCGCAATGCTCGTCCGCATATTTGCGATCTTATTTGGACTTTCCTTGGGGCTCGGAACCCAGATATTGTAAGTGTTTCTGGATTCCTGGGCCGCCGGATCTGCGGCCAGGCGGTCCAGTAGTGCGGAAATCTCCTTCGGGGCTTCGGGGACATCGATCGTCGCGCCCGCGTCATGGACGGTGAGCGCGGAAGGAGTGACGAGGTCGCAAGTTTCGAAGAGCGCGCGCCCGTCCGGAGTGGCGCTCTGCTTGTGTGCCCCGAGCCATTCGATCATTCCCAGGACTTCGAGCCACGTCATCCGGAGCCGGGTATTATTTAGGGACTTCCAGTTGAGATTGTACGATTCGACAAGTTCGGCATTGACTTCTTCCACGGTCATGGGCTCGCGCACGAGAAGCCCGAGTGCCTCGGCGAAAAGGCGAATCCGATCGGCCATCAGGGAGGCGAGACGTGAGCGTGACCCGTCGGCGAGCAGGTCGGAGCCCTCGGCAGTCAGGTGGAGGATGCCCTTTCGATTCTGGACCAGTCCCATCTGGCCGAGTGCGTACGAGTATTGCCGCCAGGTCCTCGGCGAGTCCACAATCGACAACGGCGGGCGCGCGTCGAGGTCGACGGCTTCGCCGTTGTCGATCATCCGAACGAGTTCAAGAGTGAGCGGAAACATCTCATCTTTAGCGCACAGGAGGTTTGGAGCGGACGACGCCTGCTGCATCCATTTGCTTCGCTGGACTGCCAGAGTGGTCGCGTTGGAATCGGTGGCCGATTGCTCGGCGGTCGGACCAAAGTGCTTGGGGTTCGCCATCTTCTTGTCTTCCCCTGGACTGGCTCCAAAAACTGATGCCTACTCACATGGCCTTCCACCATAGCGGCTTGATCACGTGCCGGACGGGTAGGACGCGATGTGGTTCGCGGGGTGGGGCAGTGGACGATCGGACCGGCGGCCCTGAGGTGCGCTGATGGGCTGGAAATGTCGGATCGAGCGAGCAGTTCGTTTCTCCCGACCAGGGCGACGATGTTCCGCCCGGTGACGAGCGCCTCCAAGCGTCCAAGGCAGGAGTGACGACCGGCGGGGCGGGACCTCACTGCCGATCGGGCCGACGTCTCCGCCACGGGTACTGCGGCTTCCACGGTCAGGCTCGAAGCATGCAGGAGGGCGAGGCGGGGCTGGACTGTGGGCGAGGGGGTCGGCGGACGGGCCGTCAGGAAGCGGTCGGCGGCGGTGCATTAACAAGGGAGAACTTCGGGGCGAACAGAGGCGGCCCGGGGCGGATTCCACTTCCGGACGTCGTCCGTGCACACATAGCGTTCGCAGCGTGACGATGTGCGTCCGGATCGTGGAGTGCTCGGGCCGGGCGGGCATGCGGTGCTGCGGCCGAGGACGGGCCTCGGGCCGGCGGAGACCCGGGGGGTAGCGGGCGGTGCGCGGGGAGGGCCTGTTCACGGAGCGGGCGCCGAACGGTCGGTTCCAGTGGCAGTTGAAGGCGATGAACGGGCGGGTGGTGGCGGTGTCCGCCTCCGTCTACGAGACCGCCGGGGACGCCGAGCGCGCGTTCGCCGAACTGGTCGCGCTGGGGCCGGCGTTGGTGGCGCGGATCACCCATGTCCGGGACGGGCTGGGCTGGACCTGGGTGGTGCCCGGGGCGCGCGGCAATCCGCTGGTCAGGTCGAGCCGGGCGTACGAGCGCTACGCGACCTGCCAGAACGCGTTCCGCCGGTTCATGGCGCTGCTGGCCCGGCTCTCCGAGGCCGCCGCGGCGGTGCCCGGCGGCGCGCCCGGAGCGGGGCGGTGAGCAGCGCCGAGGCCGGGCGCGGTCCGCGGCTGGTGCCGTTGCGGGGCGCGGACGGCCGGGCCGGCTGGTCGCTGGTGGCCGCCAACGGGCGCCGGCTGGCCGCCGCCGTCCGCGGGTACCGGTCGGAGCGGGAACTCGCTTCGGGGGTGGCGGAGTTGCTGGCGGAGCGGGCCGCGCTGCGGTTCGTGCTGAGCCAGCGCGAGGACCGGCAGTGGACCTGGACCGCCTACCTGCCGGTCCGCAGCACCCGGGCGGGGGCGGGCGGCGGTGAGCCGGTCGCCCGCAGCGCCCGCGGCTACCTGCGCCGGGACCAGTGCCGGCAGAGCGTGACCGGGTTCCTGCAGGGCGTCGAGCACGTGCAGCGGATGCGGCGAACTCCCGGCAGCCCGTGGTGAGTCCAGTGCCCCGCCGGCGTCCGGGGGTTCGTGCGCGGCCGGCCGTTGTCGGTGGTGCGGGGGTGAAGCGGAGATGGCCGAGGTGCCCCCGTGAGCACACCTGGAGAAGAACGTGTCCATGGTGAGGACGACGCGTGAAGACGCGTCGATCCGCGCTCCCAGCAGCGAAGTTCGGGCGACGGGCGGTGCCCCGGCGGGGGGCCGGGGGAGCGGGCCGAGCCTTCCGGGCGGCGGCCGGCGGCATGGAGGATCGCTCCGCCGGGACGCCGCGGAGCCTCCCGGTACCGGACCCCGCCAGGACCGGTCCAGCGAGGCACGATCCCCCTCGGAGGAAGAGGACCATGCGTCACACCGCTGCCAAGGCGCTCGCGGCCGTTGCGTTCACCGCCGCCCTGACCACCGTCGCCGCCGTTCCCGCGGTGGCCGACCCGGCCGGCCTGCCCGCCGCGAAGGACATCGTGGGCGTCGGCTCGGACACCACGCAGGCGCTGTTCACCAAGTTCTCCGCCGACTACAACGCGACCATTCCGGCGAGCGACACCACCACGCCGCGCCTGTACAGCTGGGACGCCACCGGCACCAGCCCGATCACCCCGAAGGCCGGCGGCTCCACGATCGCCCGCCCGAACGGCTCCGGCGCCGGCATCGGCGCGCTGAACACCACCACCAACACCACGCTGGACTTCGCCCGCTCCTCCCGCGCGGCCCAGGCCACCGACCCGACCGGCCTGGACTTCATCGCCTTCGCCAAGGACGCCGTCACCTGGTCCGCGGTGAGCGGCGGCCACGCCCCGGCGAACCTGACCACCGCCAACCTGGTCGACATCTACACCTGCGCCAAGACCAACTGGTCGCAGTTCGGCGGTACCGCCGGCACCATCCAGCCGTTCCTGCCGCAGAGCGGCTCCGGCACCCGCTCGTTCTTCCTGCAGGCCCTCGGCAACATCACCCCCGGCTCCTGCGTGGTCTCCGGCCCGGAGGAGAACGAGGGCACCGACTCGCGGCTGCTGACCAACGCCGACGCCGTCTTCCCGTACTCCGTCGGCCACTACGTGGGCCAGCTGAACGGACACACCACGGCCACCGACGCCCCCGGCAACCTGACGCTGCGCAACCTCAACGGCGTCTCCCCGCTGACCACGACCAACACCCTGAACCCGGCCTTCGCCGGCGGCAGCTTCGGCCGCGTGCTGTTCAACGTCGTGCGGGACGCCGACTACACCGCCGCCACCACCCAGGGCACCGCGCTGCGCAACATCTTCAGCAACACCGGCTGGATCTGCTCCACCGCCGGCCGCTCCGACATCTCCAGCTACGGCTTCCTGAACCTTCCCACCACCGGCTGCGGCGTGATCATCCACTGACGTCGCGTCAGTCCCGGTCCGCCCTGCGCCACCCCGCCGCCCGTCCCGCAGCCACCGGGACGGGCGGCGGCCCCTTGGCGGCACAACCGCCGTGCACGACACACCCCGCACCGAAGGACCGGCCCCGCACCGAACAGCAAGCCCCGCACCCCGCTGGGAACCAGCCCCGCACGCCGCACCGAACTGCAAGCCCCGCACCGAAGAACCAGCCCCGCACCCAGCTCGAAGGAGCCACGATGTCCCGCACGTTCGCCCGGATCGCCGCCGCTGCCGCCGGCCTCGCGCTCGCCGTCACCGCCGCCTCCGCGACCACCGCCTCGGCCGCGCCCGCCGCCGGGAACGCGGTGATCCACGAGAGCAACGCGCTCTTCCAGCAGGCCGCCCAGGCCGGCATCGTGGCCGTGCCGCTGCCCGCCGCGACCGCCGGGTACGACCCGAGCACCGGCCTGTCGGCGAGCTTCCCCGTCACGGACGGCACCGGCAGCCTCGCCGAGTTCTGGGGGAGCATCCAGTTCGGCGGCGGCCTGCTGTTCGTCGACGCCCGCACCGGCAGCGCGGTCGCCTTCCACCAGCTGGCGTTCTCCTCCGACAGCTACCAGGTCACCGGCGTCCCGGACGGCGCCACCACCCCCGTCGCACTGTTCGCCCCGGCGGGCGAGACCGTGGTCACCCGGACCGGCGCCACCCAGAACCTGTCCGCCGCCTCTCTGGCGCTCGACCCGGCCGGCGCGCAGTACCTGGACGGCAAGCTGCGCACCTCGTTCTTCACCGCGGGTCAGAGCGTCGGCTCCTTCACGGTCAGCTACACCCCGGCCTCCTGACACCCGATCACGCAGCGGTCGGCGGAGGCCCGATCGACCGGCGGCGGGGCAGACGCCCGGGACACCGCACCACCAGCACCAAGCGCCGCACCCGCACCGCCCGACCCGCCCGGTCGGGCGGTGCGCGCGTTCTACGGGCACTGACGAGACGTCAGTTCCTGTGATTCGAGCACCAATTGGGGCCTCGTACACCTGGTGGACAGCACCCGGTCAGACGTCACTGGCCGAATATCGTCGGAGCCGCCGAACGCCGCAGCTCCGCTCCCTGTCATCCCGTGCGTGCCTGCTCCGGTGCGCCCGTCGCCGGAGGTGCCGTGCCCATGAGAGTCCGCCCGTCGGGGCCGAGAACCGGATCGCGCCCGCTCCAGGCCTGGCTGGCGGCCGTCCTGGTGTGGACGCTGGGCGCGGCCGCCGTGTTCCTGCCGCTCGCGGGGACGGGCGTCCAGCAGGCGCAGGCCGCGTCCGGCACCACCGTGCCGGGGCCCGCCCGTTGGGACCCGCTGACCTGGACCAACGGCCCGCTCGGCGCCGTCACCGTGTCGCCGACCAGCGGCCTCGGGAACCAGGTGCTGCACGTCAGCTGGTCCGGGTTCACGCCCACCGTGGACGCCGACTTCCAGCCGGTCCCGGTGGTGCTCAACCCGCACGGGAACTCCGGCTTCGACAAGGTCGCCCGCTACCCGGTCCGGGTCTACCAGTGCCGGGGCGAGCAGCCGAAGGTCACCGACTGCTACGGCTCCAGCCTGTACAACGCCGACCCGGCCAAGGGCTTCCTGCAGCCGTTCCCCGCACCCGGCACCACCACGCCGGAGTTCCCGTCCAACATGGTGATCGCCGCGACCCGCCCGGACGGCACCGGCGAGGCGGACATCGAGGTGTGGACCGCGCAGCAGAGCCAGACCCTGGGCTGCGACCCCACCCACAAGTGCTCGCTGGTGATCGAGGCCAACTACGGCGGCGACTCGGTCGGCGCCTACCAGGCGACGCCCGGCGACATCAACTGCGAGGACCACTCGGCCGATTCCGACGGCCTGTTCAACACGGCCAGCGACAACGTGGTGGCGGTCGAGAACACCGGCGGCAAGCGCTACGCCAGCGGCGAAGCCTGCGCCTGGGGCAACCACGTCGTGGTGCCGCTGTCCTTCGGACCGACCCCGGCGGCCTGCGCCGCCAAGAACGCCGACTTCTCCGCGATCGGCCTGGAGATGGCCGACCGGGCCGTCCAGCAGTGGCGCACCGGCCTGTGCCAGGGCAGCAACCCGCTGACCGTGCAGTACACCTCGGGCGGCGGAGAGCCGCAGGCCCGGGCCGCCTTCCTGCGCCGCTCCGGCGGCGACGTCGCGCTCACCTCGGTGCCCGACCGCGAGGCGCCCGCCCGCCCGTACGTGTACGCGCCGCTGGCGAACAGCGCGATCTCCGTGGTCCACCTGGTGGACGACGGCGAGAGCCACCGGCAGATCCGCAGGCTGAGACTCAATCAGCGCCTGCTGGCCAAGATGCTGACCCAGAGCTACCGGCTCGACACCGGCGACGAAACCGACAGCGTGAAGGGCAACCCGGTGTGCCTGTTCACCGACCCCGAGTTCCTGCGGCTCAACCCCGGCGGCGACAACGGCCCGACCTGGCCCGGCTGCCTGGCCGGCGGCACCTTCGCCGCCACCGCCCCGGTCGTGGTGGGCGGCACCACCGACCTGGTCGCCCGGCTGACCGCCTGGATCGCCGCCGATCCGGACGCCGCCCAGTTCCTCCAGGGCGCCGCCGACCCGTGGGGCATGCACCTCAACACCAAGTACCTGCGCTCCAGTTACCCCGGCTTCCCGGTCGACGCGTTCCAGCCGCAGGACTTCTCCGGCCCGAAGAACTGGAAGCAGTACGAGTGGAACCCGGTGATCGGCGGACTCGGCCAGGTGCTGCGGATGACCCTGGAGACCCGGCCGTCCTGCCTGAACCCCGACGAGGTCGCCGGCCAGCACGCCAAGTGCATCAGCCAGGACAACGGCAAGCGCGCCCTGTTCGCGATCATGGACGCCGGACAGGCCCAGGCGATGAGCCTGCCCGAGGCCGAACTCCCCAATCCCGCAGGCGGGTTCACCACCCCGACGATCGGTGCCATGCAGGCCGCCGTCAACGACATGCCGCTGGACGCCGCCACCGGCACCCAGCAACTGCCGTACGGCGACGCCGACTCGGCGTACGCCAAGGACACCAAGGCGTACCCGCTGACCATGGTCCAGTACGCGATGGTGCCCACCCAGGGCCTGCCGCAGGGCAAGGCGGACGCCGTCGCCCGCTTCCTGCGCACCGTCACCGACCCCGCCCAGGGCCAGATCTACGGTCGACAGCCCGGGCAGCTCGCCGTCGGCTTCGCCGGACTGACCGATGCCCAGGTCGCCGCGGCGAAGGCCGCCGCCGGCCATGCCGCCGCCCAGGACGGCGCCCTGCCCGGCAACCGCACCCAGCCCGGCAGCGGTGGGAGCGGCACCGCCGGCCCCGGCCCGAACGGCGGCCCGGCCGGCGGCGACGGCGGCGGCAACTCCGGTACGGGCAGCGGCACGTACGTCGCCGACGGCCCCGCCGGCAGCACCGGCGGCGATCCGGCGGGCGGCGCCGGCGCCGGCAACGGCGCCAAGTCCGGCGGCGGCAGCGCCTCGCCCACGCTCGGCGCGAGCGCCGTCGGCCGCTCCGCCGCCGACCGGGCCGGCCTCGCCCGGCTGCTGCTGCCCGTCGTCCTCGCCACCGGGGCCGTGCTGCTGGTCGGCGGGCCGGCCGCACTGCTCCTCGGCGGCACCGCCGCCGGCGCCGAACTGCGCAGCCGCACCGGCCGGATCCGCGCCCGCCTGCTCGGCCGCAACGGCTGACCCGCCGGCCCCGGCCGGGCGGGCGCCCGCCCGGCCACGAACGACCGGCCATCGCCCCCGGCCGGCCGCCCACGTCCTCGCACCATCCCAGGAACCCTCACCGCGCGGAGAGTTGACACCATGACCGCCGCCGTCCAGCCGGCCGGGACCCGCGTCCCGCCGCCGCCCGAAGCCGACCGGCCCCGGCCGGTCGCCGCCCCCGCCTCGCCCGCCGACCGGGCCTTCCGCGGCGTGCTGCGCACCGCCGGGCTCTCCGTGTTCGCCCTGATGGGCCTGATCGCGTTCTTCCTGCTGCTGCGCGGCACCGAGGCGCTGCGCGCCGTCGGCTGGTCCTTCCTCACCGAGGAGCGCTGGCGCACCGCCGCGCACTCCTTCGGCATCGCCGCCGTGCTGCCGAACGGCATCCTGATCGCCGTGACCGCGCTGTGCATCGCGGTGCCGGTCGCGATCACCGCCGCGCTGTTCATCTCCGAGTACGCGCCGGTCCGGCTGCGGCCCATGCTGATCTCGCTGGTCGACCTGATGGCGGCCATCCCCAGCATCGTCTACGGGCTGTGGGGCCTGTTCTTCCTGCAGCCGCGGATCGTCGGCGTCTGCCGCTGGCTGGCCGTCCACCTCGGCGGGGCGCTGCCGTTCCTGGAGGTGCGCACCGGCGAGATCGCCACCTCGTACACCTCGTCCACGTTCATCGCCGGCGCCGTGGTCTCACTGATGATCATTCCGATCATCACCTCGCTCAGCCGCGAGGTGTTCTCGCAGGCCCCCGCCGGCGAACGCGAGGGCGCCTACGCGCTGGGCTCCACCCGCTGGGGCATGGTCCGCACCGTGGTGCTGCCGTTCGGACGCGGCGGAGTGATCGGCGCCGTGATGCTCGGCTTCGGCCGCGCCATGGGCGAGACCATCGCCGTCGCCCTGATCATCTCACCGGTGTTCCGGGTCTCCTGGCACGTCCTGGAGAACGGCGGCAACTCGATCTCCGCCCTGATCGCGCTGCGCTTCAGCGAGTCGGACAGCCTCTCGCTGTCCGCGCTGATGGCCGCCGGACTGGTGCTGTTCGCCCTCACCCTGCTGGTCAACGTGGCCGCCGGGTTCATCATCAGCCGGTCCCGGTCCGGCGCCTCGACCTCGGACTGACCGGAGGAAACGACATGTCAACTCCCGCAACGGCACACCCGGCCGAGGACGGCCCGCCCCCGGAGCAGCAACGGATCCGGCTCGGCGGCATCACCCGCGAGGACGTCCTCACCATGGCCGGCGCCGCCGCCGGATCGCTCGCCCTCGACTGGCTGCTGTACGAACGCGTCCTCCCGTTCAGCGGCGCGTTCGGCTTCCTGCTCTGCTGGTACCTGCTGTTCCTCGCCTTCTACGCCCTCGCGGGACGCCTCCAGTGGGACGCGCTGACGGTCCGCGAACGCCTCGCCACCGCGCTCGCCTGGAGCTCCGGCCTGCTGGTGGTCGCCGTCATCCTCGAACAGATCGGCTTCGTGGTGCTCCGCGGCCTGCACGCCGCCCGCCACCTCAACTTCTTCACCGAGACCATGCGCAGCACCGCGGCGCTCGACCCGATCACCTCCGGCGGCTGCCTGCACGCCGTGGTCGGCTCGCTCGAACAACTCGGCATGGCCACCCTGTTCTCGGTGCCGCTGGGCATCCTCACCGCCGTCTTCCTGGTCGAGGCCGGGAACACCCGGCGGGGCGCCCGCCTGGTCAGGCCGGTGCGGGTCCTGGTCGAGGCGATGACCGCACTGCCGTCGATCGTCGCCGGACTGTTCGTCCTCGGCGTCGTCGTCCTCACCCTCGGCGTGGAGAAGAGCGGCTTCGCGGCGTCCCTCGCGCTCACCGTCATGATGATGCCGATCGTCACCCGGGCCGCGGAGGTCGTCGTCCGGCTCGTCCCCGGCACCCTCAAGGAGGCGTCCTACGCGCTCGGCGCCAGCCAGTGGCGCACCGTGTGGCACGTCGTGCTGCCCACCGCACGGCCCGGACTGACCACGGCCGTCGTGCTCGGCATGGCCCGCGGCGTCGGCGAGACCTCCCCGGTGCTGCTCACCGCCGGCTTCACCACCCGGCTGAACCCGGACGCCTTCCACGGCAACCAGACCAGCCTGCCGCTGTTCGTCTGGAACTACGTCAAGCAGCCCTACCCCGACATGGTCGCCCGGGCGTTCGCCGGCGCGCTCACCCTGATGGCCGTGGTGCTGATCCTGTTCGTCACCGCCCGCGTCCTCGGCCGGCACCGCACCCCCACCGACCGGCGCACCCGCCGCCCGCTGCGCCGGGCGGCGGCTCGCGCCGACTCCCTCGAAGCGGTGACCGGCTGATGACCCCTCACCTCGCCCGTCCGAGAAGGAAGAACCGCCCCGTGCGACTCCGTCACCTGACCTCGGCGCTGCTCGCCGCCGCGCTCGCCCTGCCCGCCGCACTGTTCGGCGCGACACCCGCGCACGCCTCGACCTCGCTGAAGGCGGACGGCTCCAGCTGGGCCGGGCCGGCCATCGACCAGTGGCGGCGCGACGTCCAGCCGATGGGCATCGAGATCGACTTCACCGGCAACGGCTCGGCCGCCGGCCGCGTCCAGTGGTCCATCGGCCAGGACGACTTCACAGCCTCCGACGTGCCGTTCCGGTCCAAGGCCGACACCGGCGTGGACGGCGGGCGGGCCAGCAACGGCCAGGGCCAGCCGGAGAACCCGGTGTACGGCTACTCGTACGTGCCGATCACCGCCGGCGGCACCGCGCTGATGTACCACCTGGAGGTCGGCGGCAAGAAGGTCACCGACCTGCGGCTGTCCCCGGACACCATCGTCGGCATCTTCACCAACAGGATCACCTCCTGGGACGACCCGAGGATCACCGCCGACTACGGCCGCACCCTGCCGAAGATCCCGATCACGCCGGTGGTGCGCTCCGACGGCTCCGGCGCCAGCGCCCAGTTCACGCGCTGGATGGAGCACACCCACAAGAGCGAGTGGGACGCCTACTGCACCCAGGTCAACGGCGTCACCTGCGGCGACTACACCGAGTTCTTCCCGGCCGCCGGCCGGATGACCGCGCAGAACGGCTCCGACGTGGTGGCGAACTACGTCCAGTCGCCGACCGGCATCGGCGCGATCGGCTACGACGAGTACGCGTTCGCCAAGCGCACCGGCTGGCCCGTCGTCAAGGTGCTGAACCCGGCCGGGTACTACACCCTGCCGAGCGCCTCGAACGTCGCGGTCGCGCTGACCGCCGCGAAGATCCGCGGCGTGGACGACAACACCTCCGCCAACGACCCCGACTACCTGCAGCAGAACCTCGACGGCGTCTACACCAACAACGACCCGCGCTCCTACCCGATCTCCTCCTACAGCTACCTGATCGTGCCGCGGTCCGGCAGCAGCCTGCCGGTGACGCCCAAGTTCACCAACGACAAGGGCGGCGCGCTCAGCCGCTACCTCGCCTACGTGCTGTGCGCCGGGCAGCGCGAGGCGGACGACCTCGGCTACTCGCCGATCCCGCGCAACCTGGTGCGCGGCGGACTGCTGCAGACCCAGCACATCCCCGGCAACGCCAGCCCCGTCGACCCCAACACGCTCTCCAACTGCCCCAACCCCACCTTCGATTCGGCCGGCCAGCTGATCGTCCTGAAGAACGCCCCGCAGCCCAGCCCGTGCGACAAGAAGGGCAGCCCGCTGGACTGCACCGTGCAGAACGGGCAGGCCGTGAAGACCGGCGGCACCAACTCCGGTGGCGGAAAGGCCGGTTCGGGCGGCAGCGGCAGCGGCGGCGGGGGAGCGGCCGGCCCGGCCGGCCCGGCCGGGGGAACGGGCGGCGGCCCGGGAGCCCAGGCCGTCGACCCGCTGACCGGTGAACCGGTCGCCGACTCCGCTGCCGACGGCGGCGGTTCGGGCGGCAACGCGCCCGCCACGGTGGTCGCGCTCGGCGGTCGCCCGCAGGACTGGCTGCTGTCCACCCTCACCGCGCTGGAACTGCTCGGCGTGGTCACCGTCCCGCCGCTGCTGGCCACTTGGTGGCGGCGGCGCGGCACCGCGGCGGGGCCCCGATGACCGGACGGCGGCCGACACCCGATCCGACCGCGGGCGCCGCACGGGCCGTCGACCACCCGCACGCGCCCGCCACCACTTCCGAGGAGAGCAGATGACCGCGACCGCGTTGGAGCGGCCCACCTCGGCACCGGCCCGGCCCGCCGCCGGCACACCGCACCGGGGGCGCGGACGGCACCAACTGCTGGCCGCCGCCTGGTCGGTGACGCTCGCCGCCGTTCTGCTGCTGGGCTTCGCCGGCTACCTGTTCGCGCTGTCCGGCCTGCAGGAGGCGCGGCACCAGTCCACCGCCTACAACACGCTGCGCGACCAGCTCGGCAAGGCCACCGCGCCGACCGGGCCGACCACCGACGGCGCGCCGCTGGCCGTCCTGGACATCCCGGCCCTCGGGCTGCGCCAGGCCGTGGTGGTCGAGGGCACCAGCGGCCGTGACCTGATGCGGGGGCCCGGCCACCGGCGTGACACCGTGCTGCCCGGACAGCCGGGCGTGACCGTGCTGTTCGGCCGCTCCACCTCGTTCGGCGCGCCGTTCGCCGGGCTCGGCGGGCTGAAAGCCGGCGACGGCATCGACCTCACCACCGGCCAGGGCAGCTTCCACTACACCGTCAACGCGTCCGGCGACGGCGACCACCCGATCACCGACAGCGCCCCCAACCGGCTGGTGCTGGTCACCGGCGACTCCGACTGGATCCCCACCAGCACCGTGCTGATCGGTGCCCGCCTGGACGGCGAGCCGCAGCCGCCCGGCGCGCGCCGCCCCGCCGCCACGCCCGCCGACAAGGCGCTGGCCGCCGACAAGGGCGCCCTGTCCGCGCTGCAACTGTGGTCACTGGCCCTGCTGCTGACCGTGGTCGCGGCCGGCCTGGCAGCCCGCCACTGGCGGCGCACCGCCACGTACCTGTGCCTCGCCCCGGTGGCCGCCGCGCTGCTCTGGTCGGTGTACGAGAACGCCGCCGCCCTGCTGCCCAACGTGTACTGACCGCCCTCCTGATGAACCGCCAGCCGCCGCCCCGCCCGCCGGAGAGGACCCGTCCGACGATGACCGACACCGCACAACCCCCGTACGGCGCACCAGAGCTCGGCAAGGACCCGGCCGACCCGCCGACGGTGCCGCTGCCGCCCGTGCCCGGCACCGGCACCGACGGGCCGTCAGGGCCGCTGTCCGGCCTGGAGACCCGCGACCTGACCGCCTGGTTCGGGCAGCGCAAGGTGCTGGAGCGCGTCTCGCTGCGGATGCGGGCCGGCGAGATCACCGCACTGATCGGGCCGTCCGGCTGCGGCAAGTCCACCTACCTGCGGATCCTCAACCGGATGCACGAGATGGTGCGCGGCGCGGCACTGGCCGGCGAGGTGCTGCTCGACGGCGAGGACGTGTACGCGCCCGGTCGACGTCCCGCCGACGTCCGGCGGAGGATCGGCATGGTGTTCCAGCGGCCCAACCCGTTCCCCGCCATGTCGCTGTACGACAACGTGATCAGCGGCCTGAAGCTGGCCGGGATCAGGGCGAGCCGCGACGAACGCGACCACCTGGTGGAGTCCAGCCTGCGCCAGGCCGGCCTGTGGAACGAGGTCAGCAACCGGCTCGGCACCGCCGGCGGCGCCCTCTCCGGCGGCCAGCAGCAGCGCCTGTGCATCGCCCGCTCGCTCGCGGTCTCCCCGGAGATCCTGCTGATGGACGAACCCTGCTCGGCGCTCGACCCGACCTCCACCCGCCGCATCGAGGAGACCATCGCCGAGCTGCGCCACCGGCTGACCATCGTCATCGTCACCCACAACATGCAGCAGGCGCAGCGGGTCTCGCAGTCCTGCGCGTTCTTCCTCGCCACCCACGACACCCCCGGCCGGATCGTCGAAGCCGGGCCCACCGCCCGACTGTTCACCGACCCGGCCGACCCGCGCACCGCGGACTACGTCAACGGCCGGTTCGGGTGACCGACGCGGGCGGCGGGCGGTTCGGACGGCCGGCGCGAGCGGCGGTCGGCGTGCGGCGCGGGGGACGGGCGGCGCGCGGGGCGGCGGACGGTGGGCTGCGGGGTGCGGGGTGGGGGGTGCCCCTATGTGTTTGGTCAAGCGGTTCGAGGTTGTTCCTCAGCTCTCGGTGGTTGGCTCAGGACCGGTGTAGGCGTAGATCCAACCGGCCCGGACGTCGGTGGAGCGGATCGCCTCGTAGGCATGCCGACTCGGGCCGGCCGGCCCGCCGGATGCGCGTATGGCGGCGGGCGGCCTCCCGTCCTCACCGAGAAGCACGATCTTGGTCTGGCCGTCGAACGGGCCGCCGACGATCTTGATGCCGACGGTGTTGTTGACCACCTCGCCGGCGAGCCAGCGGTCGATGGTCCTCATGTGCTCGGAGTTGTCGGTGCTCATGGGCAGAGCGGATCACGGCTGCTGCCGGTGAACAAGAGGCAGCATCACGTCGCGGCCGCGGGCCGGGATTCGTAGAGGGTGCCGTCGCGGAGCATGGCGAACAGGACGTCGGTCCGGCGTCTGGCCAGGCAGAGGAGGGCTTGGGTGTGCCTTTTGCCTTGGTTGATCTTCTTGTCGTAGTAGGCGCGGGATGCCGGGTCGCCGAGCGAGGCGAACGCGGCCAGGAAGAACGCCCGTTTCAGCTGCTTGTTGCCCCGGCGGGAGGGTTGCTCGCCGCGTATGGAGGACCCTGAGCTGCGGGTGGCGGGGGCGAGGCCGGCGTAGGAGGCGAGGTGGGCGGCGGTCGGGAAGGCGCTCGCGTCGCCGACGTCGATCAGGACGCGGGCGCCGGTCCGCGTCCCGATGCCGGGCATGGAGGTCAGGATCGCGGAGAGCGGGTGCTCGTCCAGCAGTTCCTGGATCCGTTTCTCCAGGAGCCTTCGCTGGTCGAGGACGGCCCGCAGCGAGCCGGCCAGGCTCGGCACGATCAGCGCGGCCGCCTCGGTGCCCGGGACGATGACGGTCTGCTCGTCGAGCGCAACCAGGATGTCCTCGACCAGGCGCTCGAACATGCGCGGGGCCAGGGGCCGGGCGACGCCGAGCAGGCGGCGAGGTCCGGCCTTGCGCAGGGCGGTCGGTGAGCCGAACCGCTCCAGCAGGGCCAGCACCGCCGGGTGGTCGATCCTGGGCCCCAGCACGCGCTCAAGGTGCGGATGGATCTGGGTGAGCAATCCGCGCAGGCGGTTGGCGATGCGGGTCGCCTCGCCGGCCAGGTCGTCGTCGAAGCCGACGATCATCTCCAGCTCGGCGATGGTCTCGTCGGTGAGCTCGATGCCGCGCAGAGTGTGCGGCATGGTGCGGGCGGCGTCCGCGATGACGGCCGCGTCGCGGGCGTCGGTCTTGGCCTCGCCGGGGTAGAGGTCGGCGATGCGGCGCATCGTCAGACCGGGCAGGTAGGCGACGCGGCAGCCGGCGTCCCGGGCGACCGCCAGGGGCAGGGCGCCGATGGAGGCGGGCTGGTCGACGACGACCAGGACGGTGCCGTGCTTGGCGGTGAGCTTGTCGAGCACGGCCCGCATCTTGGGCTCGCTGTTCGGCAGCCGCTTGTCGAAGACCCGCTTGCCCGCCCGAGTCAGGGCGGTTCCGTGGTGCTCGCCCTTGCCGACGTCCAGGCCGAGGAAGACGTCCACGTCGCCGGTGCCGATCACGCTGTTCCCTTACGAGGTCGTGCTGTCCCGGCCTCGTTGGCGTGGCACCAGTCGCCGGCATCCACGTTACGAAGAGCCTCCCAGCGAGCTGGTGGTCCTGCCCCTATCAGCGGTCTACCGGTGCCTCCGGCCCGGTGACACCACCCCCCGGATCATGCGAACTACAGGGGGGAACAGTCATGCCGAGCCGGAGGCCGGGAGCCCCGTTGCGGGGCCACGAAGAAGGTAACGGGGGGGGCGGTCGGCGACCGGCCCGGCCGACGGTGTGTCACGGCCGGGTCGGGCGGCGGGAGCGCCTAGCGTGGACCGGGCGACCGGTGCGATGCCGCCGCCGGTGCGCCCGCAGGAGTCACGTCACCGTGCCACGTCACCGTGCCACGTCACGCCACGAGGAGAGAGCGCCGACCATGACCGTCAGCCTGCCCGAGCTCACCGGGGACTACGTCCTCGACGCCACCCACACCCGGATCGGGTTCGTCGCCCGCCACGCCATGGTCACCAAGGTTCGCGGCGCCTTCCACCAGTTCGAGGGCACCGCGCACCTGGACGGCTCCGACCCCTCGCGGTCCTCCGGCCAGGTGGTGATCAAGACCGAGAGCATCGACACCGGCGTCGAGCAGCGTGACCAGCACCTGCGGACCAACGACTTCCTGGACGCGCCGAACTACCCCGAGATCACCTTCCGCACCACCAAGGTCGAGCAGAAGTCCGACACCGACTACCGCGTCACCGGCGACCTCACCATCAAGGACACCACCAAGCCCGTCACCATCGACTTCGAGTACACCGGCAACGCGGTCGACCCGTACGGCAACCTGCGGGTCGGCCTGGAGGGTTCGGTCACCATCAGCCGCAAGGACTTCGGCGTCACCTGGAACGCCGCCCTGGAGGGCGGCGGCGTGCTGGTCGGCGACAAGGTGGTGCTGGAGTTCGACGTCTCCGCCATCAAGCAGAGCTGACGGCTCGTCCGGTCCTGCGGGAAACCGCTTTCCCGCCGCCTCGGGGGCTTCCGCTTCCGCTCTGCCTTCGCGCCCGCTCCGCCCGGGCGGTCACTGCGCCGCCTCGGGCGGGACGCGGAAGCAGGCGGTGACGAACTTCCCCGAGTCGTCCCCGTGGACCTGCCAGTCGTCGGAGAGCTGGTCGACCAGCGCCATCCCGCGACCGGACTGGGCGTCCGGGCCGGCGGCGCGCGGGCGCGGCGGTGTCGGCGAGCCGTCGTGGACGCTGACGTACAGACAGCTGCCGTCCCAGGTGAGGACCAGGTCGGCGTTGCTGCGGGCGTGGATGTGCGCGTTGGTGATCAGTTCGGAGACGGTGAGCACCACCGCGTCGGCCACCTCCGGCGCGTCGGCCGTCCAGCCCAGCGCGTCCAGGTGGGCGCGCGCCCACCGCCGCCCGGCCCGGACCCCGCCGGCGACCGGCATCCGGCGGGCCCAGCCGAGGGCTCTCACCTTGGCGTGGTGTTCCTCCGTCATCGTTCCTCCCTGGACGGCGTGCAGCCTCGTCCCTCGGATGCCCCGCCCGCGCCGTACCATGTGGGCCCGCCCGTCCGTCTTCCGGACGCATACAACGCCCCACCCGGGCAAGGCGGTTGCGGACATCGGAACGAGGAGACCGCCTGATGCGCACGTGCGTCGAACGCCACCTGCCCGTCCACGTGTTCGGCGCGGCCGGGGGACGCCGCGTCATGATCCTGGGCTACCAGCCCCTCGACCCCTACGCCGTCCGGCTCGCCTTCCCGCACGCCGCCGTGACCTGGACCGTCGCCCGGGACCTGCTCACCGCCGGCCTCGCCGGCCCCGCCGGCGACGGCACCGTCCGGATCCGCCCGTGGCCCAACGGCCGCATCCGCCTCGCCTTCCGCGGCGCCGACGGCACCAGCGCCACCGTGCTCGCCCCCACCGCCGCCCTCACCGAATTCCTCACCGCCACCCACACCCTCGTCCCCCCGGGCGCCGAACCCGCCCACCAGCCCATCCCCACCGACCCGTCCCCCCTCTTCCCCGCCACCCCGGACCTGACGACCGATCACCCGTGAGGCACACCACCGGCGTCGAGCGGGCAATGCGGACCACAGGCGGAAGCGCATCGTGTCCAAGCCATGACGCGGTGTGAATCAAGCCACTTTGTCGGCAACTCTCCCCGGCCGGAACGTCCATGGTCATCCTGGAACGTTCGTCACCGACCGAGGGGAGAATGGTGGACGTTCAACGGTTGCACGCGCGGAATCCGGAGGTCATCGCACAGACCGCCGCGCTGCTCGGTTTCCTGCGCGAGGTGGTGCAGAGCGGCACCCAGCGGGCCCGGGACACCCGTTCCTGGGAGCAGCTGTGGCTGAGTGACCTGCCCGCCGTGTTCGCCAGGCCGAGTGACCAACCGGACCGCTCGCTGCTGGTGCTCGATCCCGTCCCGCAGAGCGCGCCGCCCGACGTGCCCGCAGAACTTCGCGGCTGGCTCGACGAGCACGCCTGCGGCGACCCGGACGGCGGCGATCCCCTGCTGGCCGAGCAGGGCCCGGAACGGAGCCGGGGCGAACTCGAGCTCTGGCAGGACACCGGCGCGACGGTGGAGCGCGAGGCTGCCGGCGAGGTGCTGCGCGCGTACGGCAACTGGCTGGGCCGCTGGCGCCGGTGGGCGGAACGTGAGCGGGCCGAGCGGCCGCTGCGTGCGCTGTACGAGACCGTGTATCGCTGGCACCAGCGCCTGGTGCAGCAGGACGACCAGGTCGAACTCGTCCTCGGGACGGGCCTGCTGACCTGGAGCGAGCCGCGCGGCACAACCCTGCACCGGCACATCTTCACCCGCCGGGTCGTCACCCACATCGACCGTCGGACCGCCCGGATCACCGTCGACCTCACCACCGACGGCGAGATGCGGCTGGAGGACCAGGACTTCCTGGACAGCGACGACGGTCTGGTGCAGGAGCGCTCCACCGCCCTCGCCGAGGAACTCTCCGCCAACCCCGTGCACCCGCTCGGCGAGGCCGCCCTCGAGTGCCTGACCCGCTGGCAGGAGCTGGTGCTGCCGCGGCCGGTCTCGTTCAACGCCGGCTGGCGGCCCCCGGCCGCTCCCGACGCGGGCCTGCGGCTGACCTTCGCCCCGGCGCTCATGCTGCGTCCGCTGGACCGCAATGCGGTACTGCGCTGCTACGAGCGGATCGCCCAGGCCGTGGTGTCCGAACGCCAGGCCCCGCTCGGGTTGGCCCAGTTGGTGATGACGCTCGACCCGCAGGAGCGGGCCGCCTGGAGCGACACCCCCACCCGCGGCCTGTTCGACGAGGATCCGCTGTTCCCGCTCAAGACCAACGCCCAACAGCGCGCCGTCCTGGACCGCCTGCAACGCGACACCGGCGTGGTGGTCCAGGGCCCGCCCGGCACCGGCAAGACCCACACCATCGCCAACCTGCTCAGCGCACTGCTCGCGCAGGGCCAGCGGGTCCTGGTGACCAGCGCCCGCGACCACGCCCTGACCGTGCTGCGCGACAAACTGCCGCCCGCCATCCGGGACCTGTGCGTCCTGCTGCTGTCCGGAGCCCGGCAGGACGGCGCGAGTGAACTGGAACGCACCGTCAACGCGCTCAGCGACCAGGCCGCCTCCGGCGACCCCGCCCAACTGCGCGACGAGATCCGGCGGCTGACCCGCAGCCGACAGGAGTTGCAGAGCCGGCAGAAGCTCCTCACCGAAAAGATCATCGCGCTGCGAGAGGCCGAGCTCTACCAGCACCCCGAGGTGGCACCCGGCTATTCCGGCACCCTCGCCGCGATCGTGCAGCGCGTCCAGGACGCCGCACCCGCGCTGGAATGGATCGGCAGCCTGTCCGACCAGGCACCCGCCCGGCCGCCGCTCACCCCCGTCGAAGCGGAGGAGGTGCTCGTCCTGCTCCGCGACGGCGCCGCCGACCGGTCCACCGGCCCGCTGCCGCCCGCACCGGGGTTGTTGCCCACCCCCGGCCAGGTCGCCACCGCCATCGCCGACGCCCGGCCCGGCGTCTCCGGCCTGTCCGCCGAGGCCACCGCCCTCCGGGCCCGGCTCGCCACCCTCGACACCCCCACCACGGATCACCTGGTCAGCCTGCTCAACGCCGGACGCGGCCTGCTGCACCGGCTCGGTGTGCCCTGGGACGCCCGGCACTGGGGAGACGCCGAGTGGCGCCGGCGCGCCCTGGCCGACCGTCTGGCCCGTCGCCGTCACGACCTGTGGCAGCGCGTCGCCGAGGCCGAGCCCGTCGTCGCCGCCACCGCCGGTGCCCTGAACTCCGTCGGCGTCCGCACCGTCACCCTGCCGTCCGGCCTCACACCGGAGAGCGCGGACCGGATCGCCGCCGCCGCCCTCGAACTGCGCAGACACCTCGCCGGAGCGCGGAGCCTGCGGGGACTGTTCACCCCCAGGTCACTGCGGGAGGCCCAGGAGCTGTTGGGCGGCTGCCGGGTCGACGGCCGCCGCCCCGCCGATCCCGCCGACCTGGACGCCGTCCTCACCCACCTGCGCGCCCACCTGACCTTGACCACCGTCACCGTTCGCTGGGCCCAGGCCGGTGCGCCGCTCGACGACGGACCGCTCGAGGTGCGCCTCGCCGACCTCCAGGAGCGCTACCGGCACCTCGCCGCAATCACCGAATTCGGCGGGCTGCGCGAGCGGATCGACGAACTGCTCGTCGGCCGCGCGATGTTCCTCGATCTGACCAGCCCCCAGGCATGGCAGGACTTCGCCTCCGCCGTCACCGCGATGGCCGGCCGTCAACGCGCCGAGGACGCCGCCGAACGGCTGGCGGCCTGGGAACGGACCCTGCGCGCACCCGCTGACGGTTCGTCACCGACACCCGAGTCGCTCGCCATGGCCGAGGCCGTCGCCGACCGCGACCTGGACCGGTACACCAAGGAACTCGACGCCTACGCCGCCGCCCACAGCCGGCTGATGCGCGGCCAACGCTGCACCCAGCTGCTCGACGCACTCGCCGCCGCGTCCCCCGCCCTGGCCGGTCGGCTCGCCGACGAATGCCACGATCCCGAGTGGCCGCAGCGCCTGGCCCGCCTCGACGACGCCTGGGCCTGGGCCGCCGCCCGCAGGTTCGTCGAGGACGAACGCGCCCCCGGCCGGGAACAGCGACTGGACGCCGAACTCACCGAACACGAAGCGAAGCTGGAGGAGCTGACCGGCGATCTGGCCGCCGCGAAGGGCCGCCTGCACTGCCTGGAGCGGATGACCAACGAGCAGCGCTCCGCCCTGCAGGCCTACCGCTCCCACATGGCGTCCTACGGAAGGGGCACCGGCAAGAGCGCCGCCCAGTTCGGGGCCGCCGCCCGCAGCGCCATGCAGGTGGCGCAGAGCGCCGTCCCCGCCTGGGTGATGCCGATCTCCCGGGTCGCCGAGATGATCGAACCCCGCCAGGACGCGTTCGACGTGGTGATCGTCGACGAAGCGAGCCAGGCCGGCATGGACGCCCTGTTCCTGCTCTGGCTGGCACCCCGGATCATCGTCGTCGGCGACGACAAGCAGTGCACCCCGCCGGTCACCGGGTTCGGCCGCACCCAGCAGATCCAGGACCGCCTCACTGCCCACCTCCCGGACGTACCGAGGCACTTGAGGCAGCTGTACATGCCGCACTCGAACCTCTACCAGCTGCTGTCCACCTTCTTCCCGTCCACCATCCGCCTCCAGGAGCACTTTCGCTGCATGCCGGAGATCATCGGCTGGTCCTCCGCCACCTTCTACAACCCGCCCGGACTGATCCCGCTGCGCCAGTACGGTGGCGACCGGCTCGACCCGCTGCTGACCCACTACGTCGCCGACGGCGTCGCCGAGGGCCGCGACCACCGGATCCGCAACCGCAAGGAGGCCGAGGCGATCGTCGACTGCCTGGCCGAACTCACCGCCGACCCCGCCTACGAAGGCCGGACCATGGGCGTCATCGTGCTCCAGGGCGGCTTCGGCGGCCAGGTGAAACTTCTGGAGCAGCTGATCCAGCAACGAATCCCGGCACCCGTACGGGAGCGGCACGACATTCGGGTCGGCACCGCCGCGATGTTCCAGGGCGACGAACGCCACGTCATCCTGCTGTCCATGGTGGTCGACCGGGTCCGCAAGATCGCCGGTGGCCAGCGCAGCGAACAGCAGGCGTACAACGTCGCCGCCAGCCGCGCCCAGGACCAGATGCGGCTGTTCTACTCCGTTCCGCCTGACCAGTTGAAGTCCGGCGACCTGCGGCTCAACCTGCTCTCCTACATGCAGAACCCGCCTGCCGCGCTCGCCGAGGCGGACGACCTCGGCCCGGTGCTGCCGGACGTCCCGCGCAAGCCCTTCGACTCGCTGTTCGAGCAGCAGGTCTACCTGCGGATCAAGGAGCGCGGCTACCACGTCGTCCCCCAGTACCCCGCGGGCAACAAGCGGATCGACCTGGTCGTGGTCGGCGCCCGCGGCCGGCTCGGCGTCGAGTGCGACGGCGACCGCTACCACTCCACACTCGAACAGCTCCGCCACGACCAGCAGCGCGACCGCGAACTCCAGCGCGTCGGCTGGCGGTTCTGGCGGATCCCGGAGAGCGAGTTCCGCTTCGATCCCGACCAGGCACTGGCCGGCCTTTGGCAGGAGCTCGACCGCCAGGGCATCCGGCCGGCCAACTACCACCAGCCGCGCCCCGCCCCCGCCCACGACGAGCCCTGGTCGCCGCTGCAGCTGCCCGAACCGGGCGACGAGCAGGCGTCGGAGGAGACCGACACCGCCGACGACACCGACCCCTCCACCTACAACACTCAGACCGTCACCACCGAAGGAAACCGATGAGCTCTGCACGCACGCTGCCCGACAACCCGCCGCTCGACGAGAAGACCATCGTCGAACTGTCCCGAGTGGTCACCGGCGAGGACGACCTGTACTACCGCAAGGGCTACGAGATCGCCGGGTTCCTGCGCCGCGCCGGCTGGCAGGACGTGCCCGAGTACGACGGACAGTTCCGGCGCGAGTGGTCGCTCGAACTGCTGATGGGCCGACGCGACCAGCCCGCCGAGATCGAGAAGGTCCTGCTGCGGCTGGCCGACGCCCGCGAATACCTGGACGAGCCGGAACTGCTCGCCGACGTGGTCACCGCAGTGAACTCCTTCCTCGTGCACGAGGGTTACCGGCTGGAGAGCAGTGGCGGAGGCCCCCGCCTGCTGCCCTGCGACCCGGCCCTCGCGCACCCCTCCGAGTACGGTGCCTCCGAACTCAAGGCCGCGATGACCGACATCGTCGCCGACCCCAAGATGGCCCTGCTGCTCCAACGCCGCCTCGACGAGGCCCGCACCTGCTACGCCAACGGCGCACACGTGGCGGCCCTGGTGATGCTCGGCAGCCTGCTCGAAGGCGTCCTGCTCCAGGTCGTACTCGAGCGCGATCGCTCCCTGCTGGGCAACAGCTCGGTGCGCAACGCCAGGTTCGAGACGCTCATCGACGTGTGCCACAAGGCCGGTTGGCTCGATGCGGACGCGCAGAAGTTCAGTCACGTTCTGCGCCGCTACCGCAACTTCGTCCACCCCGCCGCCGAAGCCGACGAGCCGAGCCGTCCCGACCGGGACACCCTCGGGATCGGCTGGCAGGTCGTCAATGCCGCTCTGAACGATCTCGCGGCTTCGGCACCGGCCAGGTAGCCGCGTCGGCAGGAAGGAACGGGCGGCCGCGGTGGAGGCAGGCCGCCCGTTCCGGCGGGAACCCGCCGCACGCGCCACGAATTCCGAGGAGGACGCGAAGGGGGGCTCGCACATGGACAAGTACGCGCTGGTGGACTGTGTGGTGATCGGGCATCAGCACTACGGGCCGCGGACACGGACCACGTCCGGCGACGTTCCCGGATTCGTCGCTGCGGAGGCCGTCTCGGACGACCCGGCGAGCGGCGCGGAGACTGGCCGGCGATCGGGCAGCGACTGACCTGTGTGGTGCTGGGGGAGACCCGGGACGGCAGGCTGCGGTTGAGCTCCCGGCCACGGGACGCCGACCTCGACGGGTCCGTCACGGACGTGCCGGTGGCTCTGACCGCGTGGATCGCCCTGGCCGAGGTGGGCGACGAGGCCGCCGCTGTGCGGGAGTTCCTGCGCACACCCGATGCCGTGCCGACACTGCGTTGGGCCCTGCGCCACCCGGCGGGATCGAAGAACCGGGAACGCGCGCAGGCGCTGGTCGACCGGCTGCCGGACAATCTGCGACAGGCACTGCAGCAGGCCGCGAGCACGGCTGGGCGGCCCGGCGGCGGGAGTGCGCAGACGTCGGGTGGGCCGGGCGGCGATCTGGAGGCCGAGGAGTACGAGAGGACTCGCGCCCGGGTCATTCGGTCGATCCGGGGCTGCTGGATCTCCGAGCGCTCGGTCGTCGCGGTGCTGCGCAAGCTGGTCGACGAGCTGGGCCCGTCCGACGACCGTGCGGGAACGGCGTTCCAGGTCGTCACCTACATGGCACGGGGGTTCGGCATCCCACTCGCCGTGGCCGGAAGGTTCACGCGCTGGCACGTCGTCGGGGGTGACCTGTCGGACGAGGAGACCGAGCGGCGCTTCGAGGGGGTCATCCACTGGCCTCCGGATGGACGTGGCGCTGTGGGGACAGTGTCCGGTCAGTGAGGCGCACGGGAACGGGGCCGCCCGTGGTGTACGAATGGGCTGACGGGCCGTCATGGTGCGGCCGGCGGGAGACGGACGGGAGGGCGGCTGCTGATGGGTGCGGACGGGGACGGCTACGACGTGGTGGTGGTCGGGGCCGGGCCGACGGGTGAGAACCTGGCGGACCGGGCCCGGGCCGGCGGGCTGAGCGTGGCGATCGTCGAGAGTGAACTGGTGGGCGGCGAGTGTTCGTACTGGGCGTGCATGCCGAGCAAGGCGCTGCTCCGCCCGGCCGCCGCACTCGCCGACGCCCGCCGGCTGGCCGGGACGCGTGAGGCCGTCACCGGGGAGCTGGACGCGGGGGCGGTGCTGAAGCGGCGGGACGGGTTCGCGTCGAACTGGCAGGACGACGGGCAGGCGGCGTGGCTCGCCTCCGCCGGCATCGACCTGGTCCGGGGCCGCGGGCGCCTCGACGGCGAACGTCGGGTCACCGTCGAGACGCCGGACGGCGGCCGGCGCACGCTCACCGCCCGGCACGCCGTCGCCGTCTGCACCGGTACCCGCGCCGCGCTGCCCGACCTGCCGGGCCTCGCCGAGGCCAAGGTGTGGACCAGCCGGGAGGCGACGTCCGCGAGCAGCGTCCCGGGCCGGCTCGCGGTGGTCGGCGGCGGTGTCGTCGCCGTCGAAATGGCCTACGCGTGGCGGGCGTTGGGCAGCGAGGTGACGCTGCTGGTGCGCGGCGGCCGACTGCTCGACCGGACCGAGGACTTCGCCGGGCAGCTGGTCGCGGACGGCCTGCGCGCGGCCGGCGTCGACATCCGCCTCGGCGTGTCCGCGACCTCCGTGCACCGCGCCGAGGACGGCACGATCACCCTCGGACTCGACGACGGCACCCGACTGCCCGCCGACGAGGTGCTGTTCGCCACCGGCCGCGTCCCGAACACCGCCGACCTCGGCCTGGACACCGTCGGCCTCACCCCCGGCAGCTGGATCACCACCGACGACACCGGCCTCGCCACGGACGTCCCCGGCGGCTGGCTGTACGCCGCCGGCGACGTCAACCACCGCGCGCTGCTCACCCACCAGGGCAAGTACCAGGGGCGGATCTTCGGCCAGGTGATCGCCGACCGCGCCGCCGACCGCCCGCTCGACCTCGCCCCCTGGGGCCGCAGCGTCGCCACCGCCGACCGCGCGGCCGTCCCGCAGGTCGTCTTCACCGACCCCGAGGTCGCCGCCGTCGGCCTGACCCGGCAGCAGGCCGAGGACGCCGGCCTGCGGGTGCGCGCCGTCGACTACGACCTCGGCAGCGTGGCCGGCGCCTCGCTGTACGCCGACGGCTACCGGGGCCGCGCCCGCGCCGTCGTCGACCTCGACCGGGAGACCCTGGTCGGTGTCACCTTCGTCGGCCCGGGCGTCGCCGAACTGCTGCACTCCGCGACGGTCGCCGTCGCCGGAGAGGTCCCGCTGTCCCGGCTCTGGCACGCCGTGCCGGCCTACCCGACGATCAGCGAGGTCTGGCTGCGCCTGCTGGAGGCCTACCGGGGCTGACGGCCGCCCTGCGGATCCGAGGTGACGTTCCAGCAGGAGCGAAGGGGGTGAGCCGGCCCGACGGTGGAGCCGCGGCGTTGGCGGTGCCCGGTCCGCCGCGGCTCCACCGCCGGGCCCGTGCTCGCCCCGGTCTGCGCGTACGCGGCGTCGTCCACCCGCCACAGCGCCACGTACGCGCGGCGCGCCCCGCGTGCACGCCCACGGCTTCTCCGCCGACGGACCGTCCGCGCCGAGTCGCGCACCAACCGCCCGCTGCCGTCGGCCGAGCTCGACGCGGGAGCGACCGGTCCACCAGCGCGCGGGAACCAGCCCCGGCCGACGCCTTCGCCCGCCGCGCCGACCTGCCCGCGGCGGACGCCCCGCGGAACCGGCTGACCGGTCGCCTGGCCGAACGCCCGCCCGCCTTGGAGAAGTTGGCAGCCGTCGACCCGGCGCTGCTCAAGGCAGCCACGGGCGTCCTCGCGGTGCTGCTGTCCACCGGCGACTACCCGAAGCGGAGCACCGGGGCGATCGCCAGCGCCAGGAACACCAGGGGGAACGCCAGGTTGTGCAGGACGCGCGCGCGTAGATGGGCGAGGACCGCGCCGACGAAGAACAGCACCAGGCCGACGGCCGCCGCCAGGCCCAGCTGCCGGAGTCCGAACAGGCCGGCCAGCACGCCGAACGCGCCCGCGCCCTCCAGGAGGGCGAGGATCGGGAGCCGGCGCGGGTCCAGCCCGATCTCCGTCGCGTTCTGCACCACGAACCGGGCCCGAAGCAGCTTCGCCCCCACCTCGAAGGCGTTCGCCAGCACGCAGCACACCGTGAGGGCGAACAGCACCGCCGCGCTCACCGCCCCCACCGTTCCCGGGCCGGTCCCGCCTGCCGGAACGGCAGATCCATGAACGCTAGACTCATCTCGACTCCTCGAAGGGCCAGGTCATCGGCCCGCACGGCCGACCGTCGGTCTCTCTCACCCCTCCCGACGACCCCGGCACCCGAAAGGTGACCCCCTCGTGGAACTGATCGCACACTTCGAGGCCGCCCGGCCCCGGCTGCTCTCGCTCGCCCACCGCATCCTCGGCTCCCACCAGGACGCCGAGGACGCCGTGCAGACCACCTGGACCAGGGCGAACGGCGTCGACGCCGACACCCTGGACAACCCGGAGGCCTGGCTCACCACCGTCACCGCCCGGCTCTGCGTCGACCTCCTGCGGTCCCGGGCCCGCCGCCCCGAACTCCCGCTGCCGGAGCAGGACTTCCAGTCCGAGGAACTCGCTGCCGAGGAGGCCTTCCTGCGCCGCGAGGAGGTCTCCCGGGCGCTGCTGGTGCTGCTCGACGCCCTCCCGCCGCGCCAGCGGGTGGCGTACGTCCTGCACGACCTGTTCACCGTCCCGTTCGACCGGATCGCCGAGGTCCTCGACGTCCGCCCGGACGCGGCGAAGAAACTCGCCAGCCGGGCCCGCGCCGCGCTGCGGGCCGCCCGGCCCGCGCCGGGCACCCCCGCCGCGTCCCACCTGCGCATCGTGGACGCCTTCCTGGCCGCGGCCCGGGGCGGCGACCTGGCTCGGCTGGTCGCCCTGCTGGCCCCCGACGCCGTCCGCCTCGCCGATCCCGGCCTGCTCCCGCCCGGCGCCCCGACCGAGGTGCACGGCGCGGCGGCGATCGCCACCGAGACCCGCGCCTTCGCCGCCCGCATCGCACTCGCCGTCCCGCTGCTGCTGGACGGCCGCCCCGGCGCGGTGATCGCCCCGGGCGGCCGTCCGTTCGCACTGATCCGCCTGCGGCTCGACGGCGACGGCCTGGTCACCCGGATCGAGATCGTCCCCGCGCGGCGGCGCCCTCGCCGACCGCTGTCCGATCCGCGTCCGTGACCTGAAGGAGCGTCAGGTCACGTCGCTTCGGGCGGCGGCGTGAGGCCGGCCGGCGGTCTCCTGGTGAACATGAACTCCTCCAGGACCGCCACGAGTTCGGATCGGCTGCGGGTGGTCCAGGTGCCGAGGTGGGTGTGGTCGCCGGGAGCGGGTCCGCGCCGCCCGAAGCCGCCGAGCCGGAGGAAGTCGGCCGTGAAGCAGCCGTCGGGATCGCCCTCCGGCTCCCACCGCACGTCGAAGCACAGCCCGTCGTGGCGGCAGTGGCCGCTCACCAGGACGGATCCGTAGAACCACTCCATGGTCTCCGGCGAAGGGTCCACGCCGTACAGGCTGTTCATGTCGATCACCCAGCTGGGCGCCACCCGCAGCGGCTGCAGCCGGCGCCACGTCCCGCTCCGCTCCACCCGGCTCCCCCCTTCCGTCGTTCCGGCGCCCGCGCGCGGACCCGGCTGCCCATGATCGCAGGCCCGCGCCGCGCGTCGCGGACCGCCCGCGGCCCGCCGGTTCCGGTCGGCGGGCCGTCGGCACTGGCGTCAGCAGGACTGACGGACCACCAGGTGGGTGGGGAGGACGACGGAGCGGGTGGGGGACGGGTCGCGGAGGAGCTCGACGGCCCGGGCGCCGAGGTCCTCGACGGGCTGGCGGACGGTGGTCAGGCCCGGTCGGGCGGTCGCGGCGGCCGGGGAGTCGTCGAAGCCGACCACCGCGACGTCGTCCGGGACGCGCCGGCCCAGCCGGCGCAGGACCCGCAGGGCGCCGACCGCCATCGCGTCGGAGGCGGCGAACACCGCGTCCACGTCCGGGTACTGGTCGAGCAGCCGGAGCATCGCGTGCTCGCCGGAGCGTGACCCGAAGTCGCCGTACGCGACGGCGCACCGGGCCGGGTCGCCGTGGTCGAGCAGGGCGCGCCGGTAGCCGGCCAGCCGGTCCGCGCCGGCGGCGGTGTCGGGCGGCCCCGCGATGGTGGCGATCCGCCGCCGCCCCGCCCGGTGCAGCAGTCGGACGGCGGCCCGCGCCCCGCTCAGGTTGTCGGCGTCCACGTGCGCCAGCCGCTGCGACTTCGGCGGCCGCCCCAGCGAGACCACCGGCACGCCCGCCGCCTGCAACAGCCCCGGCAGCGCGGGGTCCCCCCACCGCCCGACCAGCAGCACCCCGTCCACGTGGCCGCCGCACAGGTACCGCACCAGCGACGGCCGGGCCGGCCCCGGTCCTGCCGTCAGGACCACCAACTCCCGGTCGGGGACGCCGCGTTGCGCGCCCGCGAGGAGCCGCACCGGGAACGGGTCGGCGTGGAAGCGGAGCACGTCGGCGAACGCGACGACGGCGATCGCCCCGGTGTCGCGGGCCGTCGCCGCGGGCGCCCGCCTGCGCACGTAGTGCAACTCGCGGGCGGCGGACTCGACGCGGGCGGCGATCTGCGCCGAGACCGGCGCGGACCGGTTCAGCACCCGCGAGGCGGTGGCGCTGGACACGCCGGCGCGGGCGGCGACCTGAGCGAGCGTCGGCCCTGGGCAGCCCGGCGGGCCGTCCGGACCGGACCGGTCGGACATCGGCGACGGGACGGCACCGCCCGGCACGGGGCTGGTACCGCTCGGGTGGGGGAGCGGGTGAACGGGCAACACGGCCGCCCTTCCTGGCGCGGAACGGGGGATGCCGTGGCCACCCGCCCGGGGCCACCGGTGTCCGCACCGTAGGGGCGTCGTCGGTGGACCGTCAAGACTTCGCACAGCACCGGCCTCCGCCCCCGGAGCCCGACCGACCGGTTCGAGACACGAGGGACACCAGGGGCAGCGGATCCGGCTGAGAAGTCGAGGGGCCGTCGGGACGTGCGACGACCAGGTGCCCGACGGAGGGCCGCGGAACCGGCTGCCTCGCGGTCGCGTGGTGCCCCCGGGGCCCGGACGGGTGCGGGACCGGGGGCGCCCGCGTGAGGGGCTACTCCTCGTAGTAGTTGTTGACGATCACGTCGGGGCTGTCGTCGCTGAGCGCCTCGTTGAGGAGGACACCGCCGACCAGGCCGGCGGCGCCGGCGCCGATCAGGGCGCCGGTGCCGTAGCGGCGGCCCTGGGGCTGCTCGGAGGGATAGCCGCCCTGGTAGCCGCCCTGGTGGGCGGCCGGGTAGCCGTGCTGGGGAGCGGGGTAGCCCTGCTGCGGGTACCCGGGGGCGGCGGGAGCCGTGTAGTACGGCGGCGGGGTGGTCTGGACGCGCTGGGCGCAGGCCCCGCACGAGTGGATCTGGCGCGGCACGCCCCACTGCGGGGACCAGAGGACGGCCGTGGTGCCGGGGCCGTGGGAGGGGTCGAAGAAGCAGGTCACCGGGGAACCTCCGGAGGAGTCGGGCAGGGCGGGGAACGGCGCGGCCGCCGCGGGTGCGACGGCGGGCGCGGCTGCGGGCGTCGGCGGGGCGGGAGGCGCCGGCACGGCGGCGGGGGCGGCGGCAGGGGCCGGCACGGCGGCGGGGGCGGCGGCAGGGGCCGGCGCCGGCGCGAGGACCGCGACGCCGAAGTCGGTGGCGATGCCGGCCAGGCCGGAGGAGTAGCCCTGGCCGATGGCGCGGAACTTCCAGCCGCCGCCGTGCCGGTAGAGCTCGCCGAAGACGACGGCGGTCTCGGTGGTCAGTTCGGGGCCGAGCTCGTAGCGGGCGAGTTCGGCGCCGCCCGCCGCGTCCGCCACACGGACGTACGCGCCGCGCACCGAGCCGAACGCCTGGCGGCGCTGGTCGGCCTGGTAGATGGCGACCGTGAAGACGATCCGCTGGACGGCGCTCTCGACCGCGCCGAGGTCGACGCGCAGCTGTTCGCGGTCGGTGCCGTCGCCGGGAGCACCGAGGTGGGTGACGGCGCCGTCGGGGCTGGTGAGGTTGTTGAAGAAGACGAAGTGCTGGTCGGAAAGGGCTTTCCCGTCGTTGTCGCACAGCAGCGCGTTCGCATCCAGGTCGTATGCGTCGGCGGCCTGCCAGCCGAGGCCGATCAGGACGGTCGCCGGGCCCTTGCCGTCCCGGAGCACGGGAACGTTGGCGCCCTTCGCCAAGGCCGTTGACATGCTGCTCCTCCAGTCGAGCCGTGAATCGTTCCGGAGATCGTCCGACGCGCTCCCCGGGACCGACCGGCAGGCCGTCCGGCAACCAGTCCGGCAGGCCCGCCCGGGGCCTGTCCGAAGACCGGCCGGACGGTCGGTCCGAGGAGCGCTCCGAAGATCGTTCCGAGTCGACAACGCCCCGCCTGAGCAGGCAGTTCCCGGTCCACGGGGCGGGTGGTGACGTATCGTCGGACCTGCCGGACGGCCGGGCTCACCCGTCCGGGCCGGTGCGGTCGCCGGGCGGTGGGGCGGGCCGGAACAGTGTCAGGGAACGCCGAGCGGAGAGGGGCGGGGCTTGTACGGGCGAGCCGAACAGGCCGACTGGGGCGAGGCGCTGCGCCGGACCGTCCGCCGGCTGCGCGAGGAGCTCCCCGGCCGGGCCTCGGGCCGACCGCCCGGCCCGCCGCCGCAGATCGTGCCGGACGCCGCCCTCGACCCGGACCTCGCCCGCCCGCCGGACCAGGACCTGCACCGCCTGCTGGACGCCGTCCCGCAGGCGTCGCTGCTCGCCGAACCCGTCCGCGACGGCGACGGCGCCCTGCGCGACCTGGCCGTGGTGATCGTCAACGAGTCCGCCGCCCGGCACCCGTACCACCCGGAGCAGTTGGCGGGGCGGGCCGCCGAGGGGCACGGCGTGTCGCTGCGCGAGTCGTACCCCGGACTGTGGACCGAACAGGTCGCGGTGGCCGTCGCCGAGGTGCTGCGCACCGGGCACGCCGCGCACGGCCTGGCGGTCCGGTGGGAGGGCGCGGGCCCGGACGGCAGCGCCCGCAGCCGTCGCGAACGGCTCACCGTGCACCGCCTCGGCCGCCGTCTGCTGCTGCTGTGGACCGACGACCGGAGGGAGGAGGTGGCCCGCGCCGCGCAGCGGATCGCCCGGGTCGGCTGGGCCGAGTGGAACCTGCGCGACGGGCGGCTCGACGTCTCGCCGGGACTCGCCGTGCTGCTCGGCCGCAGCCCCGACACCGAGACGCTGACCACCCGTGAGGTGCTCGGCCGGGTCACCGAGACCGCCCGTCCCGCGCTGTACCGGGAGCTCGACCGGCTGCTCACCAGCGGCGCGGACATCGACGTGCTCACCGAGCTGTACGGCGTCGGCCGGCCCCGCCGGATCCGGCTGGTCGCCGAGGTGCTGCGCGACGAGGACGGTCCGATCGAGGGCCTGCGCGCCGTCCTGCAGGACGTCACCGAGCTGTACGAGAGCCAGCGCCGGCTGCGCGAGCAGCAGGAGGAGACGGAGCGTCAGGCCCGCCGGGCGGACGCCGAGCACAGCGTGGTCCAGCGCCTCCAGGACGCCCTGCAGCCGCGCTCCGCCACCCTGGTCGGCCTCGGTGTGACCTCCGCCGTCGCCTACCGCCCGGCCGAGGGCCGGGTCGGCGGCGACTGGTTCAAGGTCCGTCAACTCCCGGACGGGCGTGCCCTGCTGGCCGTCGGCGACGCCCGCGGGCACGGGCTGGACGCGGTCGCGTTGATGTCGATGCTGCGGCACGCGCTGGCGGGGCTGGCGTTCACCGGCGCGCTGGTGGAGTCGCTCGGAGGCTGGCTCAACCGGATCGCCTGCGACGACAGCGACGAGTCCACGGCCACCGCGATCGTCTCCCGCTACTACCCCGACCGGCACCTGCTGCGCTGGATCTGCGCCGGCCACCCGCCGCCGGTCCTGCTCCGCGACGGACGTGCCTCGCTGCTGCCCACCGAGGTCGGCCCGCCGTTCGGCGTGCTCCAGGCGGTCGCCTACCGGGCCGTGGAGACGCTGGTCCGGGTCGGCGACACCGTGCTGTTCTACACCGACGGCCTGATCGAGCGCCGCGACCAGGACATCGACGTGCGCCTCGACGACCTCTGCGCGGCGGTCGAGGCGCACGCCGCCGAGCCCGTCCTGCAGACGCTGGTGGACGCCGTGGTCCGCGACATGTCGGGCCCGCTGTCGGAGGACGACGCGACGCTGCTGGCGTTCCGCTTCGACCGCTGACGGGCCGTCGGGCAGGCGGCGGGGGAGGTCAGTCGAGCAGGTAGCGGGCGGCCAGCCGGGGCAGGCGGCGCTCCATCTCGGCGTCGTCGTCGAAGTCGAACTCCTCGCCCATGCCCGCCTCCGGGTCGGCCGGCCGTTCCAGGCCCTGCTCGGTGCGGTGCAGGTCGTACGCCGGGTAGAAGGCGGAGCGGTCGCCGGTGCGGCGCTCGAAGGCGTGCGCGGCCGCGTAGTTGACGGCCTCGTTGAAGAACACCCCCTCCGCGTCGAAGGGGTCCTCGCCCGCGGCGGCGGGGTGTTCGGCGATCGCGTCCGGCTCGGCGAGGACCTTCTCGTACCAGGTGCGGCCCTCGGAGATCACGCCCGCCCGGAAGTCCATGAACGAGTCGTCGGAGCAGCCGCCGCCGATCAGGTACGCCGCCGCCCAGACGTCCCACCGGTACAGGGCGTCGTGCAGGCGCACGAAGCGGTCCTCGAAGCGGAAGATCTCCTGCTCGGGAAGGCCGGCCAGCACGTCCACCAGCGCCTGCTCGACGGGGAGGCCGGGGGTGGCCGCCGCCCGCGCGGTGTCGATCAGCTGCCAGAACTCGTCGTTGTCCATGGCGGTCAGCCTGCCCGCAGGCACTGACATTGATGCTGATACTCAGGTTCCGGTGGTCGTGGCTCGGGCACTGACTGACGCCCTGCTGGGTTGTCCTCAAGCTGTTCTGTCCGACCACCGGGACCTGTTCTCATGGCTCCGGCCGGGTGGAACATGACCTGATAGGAGCCTGGCCGGAAGCCTCCTCAATGTCCTGTCTGCGCCCCCGGCCGGTGCCGTCCACCGGCGGGAAGGCGTCATCGGCATGACATCAGCGGTCGCAGCGGACACCGCGGACCAGTACGTGTTCGGAGGGGTCGACTCCCATGCCGACACCCTCCACGTCGCGGTCATCAGCGACAACGGCGGCCACCTCGTGGACGCCGAGTTCACCACCACCGCCGCGGGATACGCGGCGGCCCTGGCCTTCCTGAACGCGCACGGCCAGGTGATCGCCGTCGGCGTGGAAGGCA
>NZ_JBHWDS010000032.1:0-83703 GCF_042734615.1 Kitasatospora sp. NPDC059646 | reverse complement strand
GACGGCAGCCGCCTGATAGCCACACCCAGCACCCCTGGGTGGTCCAACCCTACGAATGACCAGACCAACCCGGCTCAGAAGGTAGAGCCGCCTGAGCGCCTGACCGCCCGGGACGGTTCGGCGGGGGCGCCGTGCTCCCGGCGGACAGCAGCCGAACTGACGGCGGGTCAGGCGCTCTCGGGGTCCGGGAAGGTGGGCAGCGTGAGGAAGGTGACGCGGCGGGCGGGGCCTTCCCCGGCGGTGCGGATGCGGAGGCGCTGGCCCGGGCGGAGCAGGCGGAGGCCGCCGGCGTCGAAGGCGGGCGCGTCGAAGGGGAGGGGCGTGCCGTCGTCCAGCAGGACCGAGCCGGAGCGGGTCGTGGGGTCGAAGGTGAACGCGGTGGCCTGCATGGGAAGCAGCATAGAGCTTTCGAGCAGGGCGCCGGTGGCCGGGCCGAGGCCGAGCACGTGGGCGGCGGCCAGGTCCGCGGGGGTGTCGACGTCGCGGCGGACGGACGGCACGTCGGGGAGTCGGAGTTCGGTCGCGCCGCCGGCCGCGTGGCGCTCCCGCGAGCCGGGCCCGAAGGCCGGCCGGAGCGGGGTGCGCGGCGGCCCGGCCAGCAGGACGGTGCCGGTGCCGGGGGCATCGGCCAGGAACGCCCGCCCGTGCGGCGGCACCGCGGCCAGGACGCGGGCGAGTTCGGCGGGCCGCAGCGCCGGCAGGTCCGCGGACAGGGTGGCGACGGGGGAGTGGGGGTGCAGCCGGTGCGCGGCGCTACTGCCGTGCAAGAGCGCGGGGTTGAGGCCGTCGCCGGGTTCGTCGTCGAGGACGGTCGCCCCCAGCGCGCGCAGCGCACTCGCGGCGCGCGCGTCCCGTCCGACCACCAGGACCCGTCCGACCGCGGGGCAGGCGAGCGCGGCGGCGACGGTGTCGAGCGCGAAGGCGAGGGCGAGCCGGGGCCGCAGCGGCCCGAGCGCCGCGAGGCGGCTCTTCGCCTCGGCGAGCGGCTTGACCGGGACGACCAGTGTCCAGGGGGGCCGGGCCGCCGCGCCGCCGGCCCGCGGCGCCGATCCGCCGTCCGGGCCCGGCCCCGGGGCGGACGGGCGGACGGTGGCGGGGCGTACGGTGTCCTCTGTCATCGGCGTCATTGTGACGTCGGCCGGGGAGGCCTGGCCAGCGGTTCCGGGGGTCCGGGGCGGCCGGCGGGGCACCGGCCGGCCGGTGGCGGCGGTGGCTGCTCGACACGGACTCGGCTCGCGGGTGAGACTGGTCGGCGCCTCGGAGCCGCTGCCCGGCCCCTGGCGTGGGAGAGAGACCAGCGGCACCGCCCCGGGCGGGATGCCGCGCGAATGAGGAGGAGCTGGGGTGGCCCGCCGCTCTAACGCCAGGTTCGGAAACGCCGATTACGGAATCTGGTACCGCCTGGCGGCGATGCTCGTGAAGCCGGTGACCAACGCCCTGGCGACGACGGACTGGCGGGGCTGGGAGCATCTGCCCGAGAAGGGCGGCTTCATCGCCGCGGTGAACCACAACTCGGTGATCGACCCGGTGTTCTACGGGCACTGGCAGTACAACTCGGGCCGCCCGCCGCGGATACTCGGCAAGTCCTCGCTGTTCTCGGTGCCGTTCATCGGCTTCATGCTGCGCAAGACCGGCCAGATCCCGGTGTTCCGGGACTCCACCGACGCGGCGGAAGCGTTCCGCGCCGCGATCGACGCGGTCAACGCCGGCCAGTGCGTGCAGTTCTACCCGGAGGGCACGCTCACCCGGGATCCGGACATGTGGCCGATGACCGGCAAGAGCGGTGCGGCCCGGGTCGCGCTGATGACGGGCGCGCCGGTGATCCCGGTGGCGCACTGGGGAGCGCAGGAGATCATCCCGCCGTACGGCAAGGGCGGCAGGGGCAAGTACCACCTGTTCCCCCGGCACAAGGTGACGGTCGCGGCCGGCCCGCCGGTCGACCTGAGCAAGTACCAGGGCCAGGAGATCACCGCCCAGGTGCTGCGCGACGCCACCGACGACATCATGGCGGCGATCACCGCCGTGCTGGAGGAGATCCGCGGCGAGAAGGCGCCCGCCGAGCGCTACGACATGCGCAAGGCCGCCAGGGAGCGGGCCACCGCCGCCGAGGCCAAGCGCGAGCGCGCCGCCAAGGAGGGCGACCGGTGACCCGCTGCGCGGTGATGGGGACGGGCTCCTGGGGCACCGCCTTCGCGATGATCCTGGCCGACGCCGGCTGCGAGGTGACCCTGTGGGGCCGCCGGCAGGACCTCGCCGACGCCATCAACGAGGAGCACGTCAACCGGGACTACCTGCCCGGCCTGACGCTGCCCCGGTCGATCCGGGCGACCACCGACCCAGCCGCCGCGCTGGCCGGCGCGGACTTCGCGGTGCTCTCGGTGCCGTCCCAGACGCTGCGCGACAACCTCGCGCACTGGGCGCCGCTGCTGGCCCCGGACACGGTGCTGGTCAGCCTGATGAAGGGCATCGAACTCGGCACCGCGAAGCGGATGAGCGAGGTGATCGAGGAGGTCGCGCAGGTCGGCCCGGAGCGCGTCGTGGTGGTGTCCGGCCCGAACCTGGCCGGCGAGATCGCCAACCGGCAGCCCGCCGCCACGGTCGTCGCGTGCACCGACGAGGAGGTCGCCAAGCGCTTCCAGAAGGCCTGCCACACCCCGTACTTCCGCCCCTACACCAACACCGACGTGGTGGGCTGCGAGCTCGGCGGCGCGGTGAAGAACGTGATCGGCCTGGCGGTCGGCATGGCCAACGGCATGGGCCTGGGCGACAACACCAAGGCGACGCTGATCACCCGCGGGCTGGCCGAGACCACCCGCCTCGGCCTGCGGCTGGGCGCCGACGCGCACACCTTCGCGGGCCTCGCCGGCATGGGCGACCTGGTGGCGACCTGCTCCTCGCCGCTGTCCCGGAACAACACCTTCGGCACCAACCTGGGCCGCGGCATGACGCTCGCCGAGACCATCGCGGCGACCAGCCAGACCGCGGAGGGCGTGAAGTCCTGCGAGTCGGTGCTCGACCTGGCGCGGCGCAACGGTGTGGACATGCCGATCGTCGAAGCCGTGGTCGACGTGGTCCACAAGGGCCGGCCGACGCAGGAGGTGCTGGAAGGACTGATGGCGCGTTCGGCCAAGCCTGAACGCCGATGACCGGAATCGGACGGTAGTCTCAAAGCCGATATGAGCATCGAACAGACCTCCCCGAACCAGTCGGCCAAGCCGCGCGTCGCGATCGTCTTCGGCGGTCGCAGCTCCGAGCACGGCGTCTCCGTGGTCACCGCCGCCAGCGTGCTTCGCTCGATCGACCGCAGCAAGTACGAGGTGCTGCCGATCGGCATCACCCACGAGGGCCGCTGGGCCCTGGTCGGCGACGAACCCGCCCGGATGGCGATCACCGACGGCAAGATGCCCGACGTCGACCAGGTCGCCGAGGCCCCCGAGGGCCAGGTGTCGCTGCCCGTCGCGCCCGGCAACCGCGAGGTGGTGTGGAGCGAGCCCGGCGCCGCGCCGAAGGTGCTCGGCGAGGTCGACGTGGTGCTGCCGCTGCTGCACGGCCCGTGGGGCGAGGACGGCACCCTGCAGGGCCTGCTGGAGCTGTCCGGGGTGCCGTACGTCGGCTCCGGCGTGCTGGCCAGCTCGGTCGGCATGGACAAGGAGTTCACCAAGCGGATCATCGAGTCGCTCGGCCTGTACGCGGGCGAGTACACGGTGGTCAAGCCGCGCGAGTGGCAGTCCGAGGAGGGCCGCGCCGCCGCCCGCGGGCGGATCGCCGCGCTCGGCCTGCCGCTGTTCGTCAAGCCGTGCCGGGCCGGCTCCTCGATCGGCATCACCAAGGTCAAGGACCTCGCCGACCTGGACGCCGCGATCGACGAGGCCCGCCGGCACGACCCGAAGGTGATCGTCGAGAAGGGCGTCGAGGGCCGCGAGATCGAGTGCGGCGTGCTGGAGTTCGAGGACGGCCCGCGCGCCTCGGTGCCCGCCGAGGTGCTGGTCGACGGGGACTTCGAGTTCTACGACTTCGAGGCCAAGTACATCGACTCGTCCGAGGTGCAGATCCCGGCGCAGCTCACCGACGCGGAGCGCACCGAGCTCCAGCGGCAGGCCGTCGAGGTGTTCGAGGGCCTCGGCTGCGAGGGCCTGGCCCGGGTCGACTTCTTCCTGCTGGCCGACGGCCGGTGGATGGTCAACGAGGTCAACACCATGCCCGGCTTCACCCCGATCTCGGCCTACCCCAAGATGTGGGAGGCCACCGGCGTGCCCTACGCCGAGCTGATCGACCGCCTGCTCGCCGCCGCCCTGCGCCGCTCCACCGGCCTGCGCTGAGCGGCTAGGCGCCGTTGCCGAAGCAGTCCGAGTCGGCCTTCCCGTCGATGATCGGGATGGTCGACCGGATGGCTTCGGAGTACGAGCTGAGCGGGTCCGCGTAGTTGGCGTACGCGCCCGCCGGGACGTGCACCTCCACGTAGGCCTTGCGCAGCCCGGTGGCGAACCAGTACCCGCCGTGGCCGTCCTCGGTCAGACCCCAGCCGACCTCGTCGATGCACGGGCCCTTCCGGTCGGAGCCCAGGTACTCGGGCCAGGCGCCGCCGCAGGTCAGCACGGTGCGCGGCGAGGACGCCCAGGCCGCGGTGTACGGCGAGGCCGGGGACGGGTCCTTGCGCGGGTGGCCGAGCACCTCGGCGGGCAGCTTCGCGTCCAGCGCCCGGCAGTACTGTGCGGCCTCGGCGCTCGGCGTCGGCGGCGTGACGTCCGGGTCGCCGCTCCAGGAGGCGACCAGCCCCGCCGTCAGGCCCAGCAGCGCGGCGGGCGGCGCCAGCCAGCGGACCGGCGCGGGCAGGCGGTTCAGGACGTCACGAAGAGGCACCCGTCGATGGTAAGCGCCCCTACAGGCGGACCACCGGACAGGTCAGGGTGCGGGTGATGCCCTCCACCTGCTGCACCTTCGCCACCACCAGGCGGCCCAGCTCGTCGATCGACCCCGCCTCGGCGCGGACGATCACGTCGTAGGGGCCGGTCACGTCCTCGGCCGTGATCACCCCGGCGATCTTGGCGATGGACTCGGCGACCGCGGTGGCCTTGCCCACCTCGGTCTGGATCAGGATGTACGCCTGCACCACGGTGGACCTCCAGGCGGCTGGGTGGGGGGAGTTGCTGACCGGCAGTCTGATCACCACGCTACCGCGCGACAGCCGGACAGGGGAGCCCCCGACACCCGCCGAGGGCGTACGCTGCCGCGCGGGGGGCGCACCCCAGACGGAACACGTGAAGGACGCGGGAGGACGGGCTGATGCAGGGGACCGTGGGCGAGCTCGGCGAGTTCGGGCTCATCCGGGAGCTGACCGCGCGGCTGCCGATGACCCCGGCGGTGGAACTCGGGCCCGGCGACGACGCGGCGGTGGTCAAGGCCCCCGACGGCCGGGTGGTCGCCACCACCGACGTGCTCATCGAGGGCCGGCACTTCCGCCGCGACTGGTCCACCGCGTACGACGTCGGCCGCAAGTGCGCCGCCCAGAACCTCGCCGACATCGCGGCCATGGGCGCCGTGCCCACCGCGCTGCTGCTCGGCCTGGTCACCCCCGCCGACCTGCCCACCACCTGGGCCACCGAACTGATGGACGGCCTGCGCGACGAGTGCCAGGTCGCCGGCGCCACCGTGGTCGGCGGCGACGTGGTCCGGGGCGACACCATCACGCTCGCCATCACCGCCCTCGGCGACCTCCAGGGCCGCCGCCCGGTGGTCCGCTCGGGCGCCCAGGTCGGCGACGTGGTCGCCGTCACCGGCTGGCTCGGCTGGTCCGCCGCCGGCCTGACGGTCCTTCAGCGCGGCTTCCGCTCCCCGCGCGCCTTCGTCGAGGCGCACCGCCGCCCCGAACCGCCGTACCACGCCGGCCCCGCCGCCAGCGACCTCGGCGCCACGGCCATGGTCGACGTCTCGGACGGGCTGGTCGCCGACCTCGGCCACGTCGCCCGGGCCAGCAACGCGGACATCGACCTGCGGGCCGCCGAGTTCGACGTTCCCGCGCAGATGGCCGACATCGGTCAGGCCGTCGGCGTCGACCCGCTGGTGTGGGTGCTGTCCGGCGGCGAGGACCACGCGATCGTCGCCACCTTCCCCAAGAGCGTCCAACTCCCGGCCCGCTGGCGGGTGATCGGCGAGGTGGTGCGCCCCGCCCGGCCCGGCCGGGGGGGAGTGGTCACCGTCGACGGCGCCCCCTGGGACCGCACCGCCGGCTGGGACCACTTCGCCGAGCAGTAGGCCCCGCCCCGTACCGCCCGTGGCTACCGGGCGGTACGGGTCCGACCGCGTAGGGTGGCGACTGTTCGGCGGACCGGCAGCGTCGACGGTCCGGTCCACCTAGGCGGGGGCCCGTGCCCCCGGGACCAGGAGAGCGAAGCCACCATGCGCATCGGCGTTCTCACCAGCGGCGGCGACTGCCCCGGGCTCAACGCGGTGATCCGCTCCGTCGTGCACCGCGGCACCGACGTGCACGGCGACGAGATCATCGGCATCGAGGACGGCTTCCTCGGCCTGATCGAGGGCCGCTCCCGGCCGATCTCGCACGACGACGTCACCGGCCTGCTCACCCTCGGCGGCACCATCCTCGGCTCCGCCCGGGTCCAGCGCGAGAGGATCCGCTGGGCGGTCGACAACTCCGCCGAACTCGCCGCGAACCTCGGCATCGACGCGCTCATCGCGATCGGCGGCGAAGGCACCCTGACCGCCGCCAAGCTCTTCAGCGACGCCGGACTCCCCGTCGTCGGCGTCCCCAAGACCATCGACAACGACATCGACGCCACCGACGTCACCTTCGGCTTCGACACCGCCGTGCACGTCGCCACCGAGGCCATCGACCGGCTCAAGACCACGGCCGAGTCCCACCAGCGGGTGATGGTCGTCGAGCTGATGGGCCGTCACACCGGATGGATCACCCTCACCGCCGGCGTGGCCGGCGGCGCCCACGGCATCCTGATCCCCGAGAAGCCCTTCGACATCGAAGCCGTCGCCCGCATGATCGAGGACCGCTTCCGGCGCGGGAAGAAGTTCGCCATCATCGCCGTCGCCGAAGGCGCCCAACCCCTGCCCGGCACCCTGCGCTTCGAACACGGCGAGGTCGACCGGTACGGCCACCAGACCTTCGGCGGCATCGGCACCCGGCTCGCCGTCGAACTGGAGAACCTGCTCGGCAAGGAGGCCCGACCCGTCATCCTCGGCCACACCCAGCGCGGCGGCACCCCCACCGCACTCGACCGGGTCCTCGCCACCCGCTTCGGCTGGCACGCTGTCGAAGCCGTCCACAAGGGCGCCTTCGGCCACTTCACCGCGCTGCGCCGCACCGAGATCCACCTGCTCCCGATCGCCGACGCCGTCGTCCGGCTCAAGACCGTCCCGCCGGACCGCTGGACCGAATCCGAGGCCGTCCTCTGAGCGCTCCCGGCCGCTCGGTAGGTTGGGGCGCATGACCACCAACACCGCCCCGCCCCGGGTGCTCACCGTCGCCGGCTCCGACAGCGGCGGCGGTGCCGGCATCCAGGCCGACCTCAAGGCGATGCTCGCCCTCGGCGTCCACGGCATGAGCGTCATCACCGCCGTCACCGCACAGAACTCCCTCGGCGTCCAGGGCTACTGGGAACTGCCCGCCGAAGCCGTCCGCGCCCAGTACCGCAGCGTCGTCGACGACATCGGCGTCCAGGCGGTCAAGACCGGCATGCTCGCCTCGATCGAACTCGTCGAGACGGTCTCCGCACTCCTCGCCGACGCCCCCGCCCCCGTCGTCGTCGACCCGGTCGGCGTCTCCAAGCACGGCGACGCGCTGCTGGCCGAGGCGGCCGTCTCCACCGTCCGCGAGCGGCTGCTGCCGGGCGCCACCCTGGTCACTCCGAACCTGCACGAGGTGACCCAGCTCACCGGACGCACCGTCACCGGCGAGAGCGGGATGCTCGACGCGGCGAAGGCGCTCCGCGACCTCGGGCCCCGCTGGGCCCTCGTCAAGGGCGGCCACCTCGAAGGCGAAGCCGCCGACCTCCTCCTCGGCCCCAGCGGCGAACCCCACTGGTACCGGGCCCCCCGCCACGACAACCGCCACACCCACGGCACCGGCTGCACCCTCGCCAGCGCGATCGCCGCGCAGCTCGCCAAGGGCGACGACATGCCCACCGCGGTCGCGCACGCCAAGGAGTACGTGACGGGGGCCATCGAGCACGGCTTCGCGCTGGGGTCCGGCATCGGGCCGGTGGACCACTTCTGGCGGCAGCGGTAGACCCTCAGACAGCTCGGGGGAGCCCCGGCCGGGGCTCCCGCCGACTCCCTGCGGAGCGCGAAAAGGTGAAAGCCGACCACGTTCCCCGAAGGGTGTGATCGGCTTCCACCGAGCGAGAAGGTGACCGGCGTACCGGTCTACGCGTCAGCGCGAGACCTTACCGGCCTTGATGCACGAGGTGCAGACGTTCAGGCGCTTCGGCGTGCGCCCAACCACAGCGCGCACCGTCTGGATGTTGGGGTTCCAACGACGGGGGGTGCGGCGGTGCGAGTGGGAGATGCTGTTGCCGAAGCCCGGGCCCTTGCCGCAGACGTCGCAGTTGGCAGCCACAGGAGTCACTCCAAGACTTCAGATCAGGAACTTGAACAGCCCGGGGTGTTCCAGGCAACCGGGAGAGCATACAACGGTGACTCCCGCTCAACGAAACTACCACGGCCGCGGGGGTGATCGTTCCCCCGACCAGGGCCGGAGGGTGCCGCCGGGGGCGCCGGGCGGGCCGATAACCTGCCAGCATCGCCCCTCGCCACCGCGTCCCGTCGCGTTCCCGTGGCGTTCACCCGGAGGAGACCTGGTGCTGGACACCCTCGACGCCCCGGCCGTCCGGACCTGGTGCCGGCTCGCGCTGGCGGCCCTCGGCCAGGCCCGCGAGGAGATCGACGCGCTGAACGTCTACCCGGTTCCGGACGGCGACACCGGCACCAACCTGTACCTGACCGTGGAGTCCGCCGCCGAGGCGCTGGACACGCTGTTCGCGGACGAGGAGCAGCCGGCCCTGGCCGCCGCCGCGACCGCGGCGGCCCGCGGCGCGCTGATCGGGGCCCGCGGCAACTCGGGCGTGATCCTCGCGCAGTGGCTGCGCGGCCTCGCCGCGTCGCTGGCCGACGGGGGCGAGCTGAAGGACGCGCTCGGCAACGGCGCCCGGTCCGCGTACCTGGCCGTCGCGGAGCCGGTCGAGGGCACCCTGCTGACCGTCGCCGCCGCGGCCGCCCACGCCGCGAAGGCCGGCGACGGGCTGACCGGCCAGGCGCAGGAGGCGTACCGGGCGGCCCGGCAGGCGCTGCTGCTCACCCCCGACCAGCTGACCGCGCTCGCCGAGGCGGGCGTGGTGGACGCGGGCGGACGCGGTCTGGTCGCCGTCCTGGGCGCCCTGGTGGACGCGGTGTCCGGGCAGCAGCCGATGGGGCCGGTGGCGCTGCGCCGCGAGGTCGACCCGGTCGTGGTGGCGGGCTGCGAGGGCCACGAGCGCCCGCCGGGCCCGGGCCACCCCGCGTTCGAGGTGATCTACCTGCTGGAGGCCGAGGACGCCCGGCTGCCGCGGCTGCGGGAGCGGTTGGCGGGGCTCGGCGACTCGCTGGTGATCGGCGGCGGCGACGGCCTGTGGAACGTCCACGTGCACGTGGACGACGCGGGCGCGGCCGTGGAGGCCGGCGTCGAGGCGGGCCGGCCGTACCGGATCCGGATCACGCACTTCGCGGAGGCGGCGGCCCGCGCCGGAGAGCGCGAGGAGACCGTCTCGCACGGCCGCGCGGTGCTCAGCGTGGTGACCGGCAGCGGCCTGGCCCAGCTGTGCGAGCAGGCCGGCTCGGTGGTGCTCGCCGCCGACCCGGACCGGGCCCCCGCCAGCGCCGAGCTGGTCGCCGCCGTGCACCGCTGCGCGGCCCGCGAGGTGATCCTGCTGCTCAACGACCCCGAGCTGCGGGCCGCCGCGGGCGCCGCCGCGGACCAGCTGCGCGAGGAGGGCGTGCGGATCGCCGTGCTGCCCACCCGCTCCCCGGTCCAGGGCCTGGCCGCGCTCGCCGTGCACGACGCCGGCCGCCGCTTCGACGAGGACGTGGTCGCCATGACGTCCGCCGCCGGCGCCACCCGGTACGCCGAACTCGCCGTCGCCGAGGGCGAGTCCTGGACGATGGCCGGCGTCTGCCAGGCCGGCGACGTGCTCGGCCTGATCGACGGCGACGTGGCGGTGATCGGCCACGACCTCACCGAGACCGCGCTCGCCGTGCTGGACCGGATGATCGCGGCGTCCGGCGAGCTGGTCACGCTGGTGCTCGGCGAGGACGCCCCCGCCGAACTCGCCGACCGCCTGATCGCGCACGCCAGGCGCACCCGCCCCGAGCTGGACACCGTCGCCTACCAGGGCGGCCAGGAGGCCGCGCCGCTGCTGATCGGGGTCGAGTGAGCCGGAACGTCCGTCCCGTGGTGTGAAATGGGATCCGATGGGCGCTCTCGATGAACCACTGAAGGACCTGGTCGGCGACCGCACCGCGAAGGTGCTGGCCGACTCCCTCAAGCTGCGCACGGTCGGCGACCTGCTGCACCACTACCCGCGCCGGTACGTGGAGCGCGGCCAGCTGACCAGCCTGGACGAGCTGGAGGTGGACGAGCACGTCACGGTGCTGGCCCGGATCGAGAAGGTCACGCTGATCCCGTTCCGCGGCCGCAAGGGCGACCGCCTGGAGGTGGTGGTCACCGACGGCCGCTCCCGGCTCTCCCTGGTGTTCTTCAACCAGGGCTGGCGGCAGAAGGAGCTCAAGCCCGGCCGGCAGGGCCTGTTCGCGGGCAAGGTCGGCGTGTTCAACCGCGCCCGGCAACTCGCCTCGCCCGACTACCAGTTGATCGACGACGAGGAGGGCTCGTCGGCGGCGGAGCAGTTCGCCGGCCGGCTCATCCCGGTCTACCCGGCCAGCGCCCAACTGCCCAGCTGGAAGCTCTCGCTGTGCGTCGAACTCGCCCTCACCAAGCACCTGGGCGACGTCGGCGAGCCGCTGCCTGCCGACCTGCGAGCCGAGCACGACCTGATCCCGCTGCCCGAGGCGCTCGAACTGATCCACCGCCCCCGCAACCAGGTCGACAGGGAACGCGCCCAGAACCGGCTGCGCTGGGACGAGGCGTTCGTCCTGCAGGTCGCCCTCGCCCAGCGCCGGGCCGCCGACTCCGCACTGCCCGCCGTCCCGCGCCGCGCCGTGCCCGGCGGCGTGCTGGACGCCTTCGACGCCCGGCTGCCGTTCACCCTGACGGACGGTCAGCAGAAGGTCTGCGCCGAGATCTTCGCCGACCTGGCCACCGAGCACCCGATGCACCGGCTGCTGCAGGGCGAGGTCGGCTCCGGCAAGACGCTGGTCGCGCTGCGCGCCATGCTCGCCGTCGTCGACTCCGGCGGCCAGGCCGTGCTGCTCGCGCCCACCGAGGTGCTCGCCCAGCAGCACCACCGCTCCATCGTCGAGATGATGGGCGACCTCGCCGAGGCCGGCATGATCGGCGGTTCCGAGATCGGCACCCGGGTCGCCCTGCTCACCGGCTCGATGGGCGCCGCCGCCCGTCGCGGCGCGATGCTCGACATGGCGTCCGGCAAGGCCGGCATCACCATCGGCACGCACGCCCTGATCGAGGACAAGGTGCAGTTCGCCGACCTCGGCCTGGTCGTCGTCGACGAGCAGCACCGGTTCGGCGTCGAACAGCGCGACGCGCTGCGCGCCAAGGGCGAACAGCCCCCGCACCTGCTGGTGATGACGGCCACCCCGATCCCGCGCACCGTCGCGATGACCGTCTTCGGCGACCTGGAGACCTCCGTCCTCGACCAGCTGCCGTCCGGCCGCTCCCCGATCTCCACCCACGTCGTGCCCGCCCTGGAGAAGCCCAACTTCCTCGCCCGGGCCTGGGAACGCGTCCGCGAGGAGGTCGGCAAGGGCCACCAGGCGTACGTGGTCTGCCCGCGGATCGGCGACGAGGACGAGCAGCCGAAGGGGAAGAAGAAGCGCAAGGACGACCCGGAGGAGGTCGACGGGGGAGCGGACAGCGAGGAGCGCCGGCCGCCGCTCGCCGTGGTCGAGACGGCGGAGAAGCTGGCGAAGGGCCCGCTCGCCGGGCTGCGGGTGGAGATCCTGCACGGCCGGCTCGCCCCCGACGCCAAGGACGACGTGATGCGCCGCTTCGCCGCCGGCGAGGTGGACGTGCTGGTCGCCACCACCGTCATCGAGGTCGGCGTGAACGTCCCCAACTCCACCGTCATGGTGATCATGGACGCGGACCGGTTCGGCGTCTCCCAGCTCCACCAGCTGCGCGGCCGGGTCGGCCGCGGCTCCGCCGCCGGGCTCTGCCTGCTGGTCAGCGACATGCCCGCGGCCAGCGCCGCCCGCGCCCGGCTCGACGCGGTGGCCGGCACCCTGGACGGCTTCGCGCTCTCCCGGATCGACCTCGAACAGCGCCGCGAGGGCGACGTCCTCGGCCAGGCCCAGTCCGGCGTCAAGTCCTCGCTCAAGGTGCTCTCCGTCCTCGACGACGAGGACGTCATCGCCACCGCCCGCGCCGAGGCCACCCGGCTGGTCGCCGCCGACCCCGGTCTCGCCGCCCACCCCGAGCTGCGCACCGCCCTGGAGAGCCTGCTCGACGAGGACCGCGCGGAGTACCTGGAGAAGGGCTGAGAAGGGCCGTTCGAGCAGGACCGATTGTCAGTGCCCCGGGAGAGAATGGAGTTGTTCGGGGCGCACTCCAAGTCGCGTCCCCGGCACGAGATTTGGGGGTCATTGCATGGCATTCCGTCACCTCAACGAGCTCCCGCTCGGCGACAAGGTCTTCCGGATCGAGGTCGCCAGCGAAGACGACCGCGAAGTCACCCTCACCCTGACCGGCTGGCGCGAGGGCAACTCCGCCAACCCGGTCGCCTCCGGCAAGCTCCGCCTCCCGGTGGAGGACGTCGCCTCCCTGCGCATCGCGCTCAACCGCGCCCTGCGCGCCCTGGCGATCGTCGCCGACGTCTCCGAGCCCATCCCCGACCGGGACGTGCTGCGCGAGCTCTACCCCGGCCACGGCGCCCCCTGGGTGCCGCAGCACGAGGAGGAGCTGGTCCGCCGCTTCCACGACGGCGACACCATCGCCCGCATCGCCGCCCGCTACGGCCGCACGCCCGACTCCGTCCGCACCAAGCTGCGCGAACTCGGCCACGACCCGCGCCGCCCGGAGTACTGCCCGCCGGACGGCTGCCTGTCCTGGTCGCGGTACGCGTCGCCGACGCTGCTGGGTGCCGCGTCCAATGAGTGACCGGCTGCGCTGAGACACCGGGGCGCGCCCGATCTGCCGTGCACTTTTTGTCGGCTATGGTCGGGCGCGCAGTTCTCCCCCGGCCCTGGCGGGCCGGGGGAGAACCTCGCGCCCTGTCTGCTCACCACCTGCAAAGGACAGCTCCATGCCTCGCGTGATCGCCGGCCGTGCCGGAGGCCGCCGTCTCGCCGTGCCGCCCGGCCGGAACACCCGCCCGACGTCCGACAAGGCGCGGGAGGCGATGTTCTCCACCGTCGAGGCGCTGTTCGGGCCGATCACCGGGGCGCGGATGCTCGACCTGTTCGCGGGCAGCGGCGCCGTCGGGCTGGAGGCGCTGTCCCGGGGCGCCGCCCACGCGCTGCTGGTGGAGGCGGACGCGAGCGCCGTGCGGACGGTGCGGGAGAACGTCCGCACGCTGGGGCTGCCGGGCGCGGAGGTGCGCGCGGACAAGGCCGAGAAGGTGATCGCGGGGCCGCCGCCGGCCGAGCCGTACGACCTGGTGTTCCTCGATCCGCCGTACGCGGTGGAGGACGCCGTGCTGCGGGAGATGCTGGTCACACTCCGCTCGGGGGGCTGGCTGTCCGAGCACGTTCTCGTCACCGTGGAACGCAGCACCCGAGGGGGCGAGTTCGGCTGGCCGGACGGCTTCGAGGGGCTGCGCTCGCGCCGGTACGGCGAGGGCACGCTCTGGTACGGTCGCGCCGCTACCGGGGCTGACCAAGACTCGTAGCAGAACATCCCGCCCCACAAGGGAGCCCACCCATGCACCGCGCCGTCTGTCCGGGGTCGTTCGACCCCATCACCAACGGACACCTCGACATCATCGAGCGGGCCTCGAAGCTGTACGACGTGGTGCACGTGGTGGTGGCGGTGAACCGCAACAAGCAGGGGATGTTCTCGATCGAGGAGCGGATCGCGCTGATCGAGGAGACCACCGCTCACCTGGGCAACATCGAGGTGGAGCCGCACAGCGGGCTGCTGGTGGACTACTGCAAGGCGCGCGGCATCCCGGCGATCATCAAGGGCCTGCGCGCGGTCAGCGACTTCGACTACGAGCTGCAGATGGCGCAGATGAACCACGGCCTGACCGGCGTCGAGACGCTGTTCGTGCCGACCTCGCCGACGTACAGCTTCCTGTCCTCCACCCTGGTCAAGGAGGTCGCCTCGCTCGGGGGCGACGTCTCCCACCTGCTGCCCGAAACGGTGCACGCGCGACTGGTCGAGCGGATCGCCGAACGCCGCAAGTGACAGAGGCGTTGTGAGCCGCGGGGTCGGTGGCCGTACAGTCTGTACTCCCGGCCCCGGGGCCGCGTTCCGCGGACTCGTGGCACTGCCTCCGCCGCACCTCGGCGGCACACGGAAAGACTGAAGACGCCCGTGGACGTGCAGCAGAAACTCGACGAGATCATCTCCCTGGTCGAGAAGGCCAAGGCGATGCCGATGTCGGCCTCCTGCGTGGTCAACCGTGCCGAACTGACCGGCATGCTCCGTGAGCTGCGCGACGCGATGCCCGCCGAACTCGCCCAGGCGCAGTCGGTGGTGGCGGACCATCAGCAGATGGTCGCCGACGCCCAGGCGCAGGCCGACCAGATCATCCGCGGCGCGCACGACGAGCGCGGCTCGCTGATCTCCGACACCGAGGTGGTGCGCCAGGCCCAGGCCGAGGCGGACCGGATCCTCGCCGAGGCCCGCACCGAGGAGCGCACCAAGCGCGCCGAGGCCGACGACTACGTCGACTCCAAGCTCGCCAACTTCGAGGTGGTGCTCACCAAGACGCTCGGCGCGGTCGGCCGCGGCCGGCAGAAGCTGCGCGGCGAGTCCGGGGTGTACCAGCCGGAGGGCGAGGGCGCCGAGGACGGCGAGGAGTTCCAGCCGCAGCGGATCAGCCCCAGCCCGGAGGCCGACGAGTACGTCGATGTGAAGCTCGCCACCCTGGAGGCGGTGCTGTCCGCCACCCTGGAGGCGGTCGGCAAGGGCCGCGACAAGCTGCTCGGCAAGGCCCCGATCGACGAGCTGGGCGCCTACCTGGCGGCCGCCGACGAGGCCCAGCAGCTCAAGGACCGCGCCGAGGCGGTCGCGGCCGGCTTCGCCGCCGACGGCGAGCAGTCCTGGTACGCGGACGTCCCGCAGCAGCAGAGCTGGCCCGAGCAGACCCCGGCGGCGGCCGGCTGGCAGAACCCCGCCGAGGACCCGTACGGCCAGCCGCAGGCCCCGCAGTACGCCGAGGTGTACGGCGGCGGCTACGACCCGGCCGCGGCCCCGCAGACCGACCCGTACGGGCAGCCCTACGGCTACCAGCAGCAGGTCGACCCCGCGTACTACCAGCAGCAGGCCTACCAGCAGCCCGGCTACGACCAGTGGGGCAACCCGCTGCCGGCCGACCAGAACGGCTACCCGCAGCAGCCCCAGCAGCAGCCGCACGTGCCGCAGCAGCAGGCCGGGCTGGACGAGACCAGCTTCTTCGACACCAGCATGATCGACATGACCCGGCTGCGGGAGCTCGGCGGCCGGTGAACGGGCGAGTTGGGATCGGCCCGGACTCTCGGGTAGTCTGACCACTCCGGCCTGCTCGTGCCGGGTTCGCCGCGTGCCCGCGTCCGGGCCGCGCACCGCAGGAACCACATCCGCGCCACGCAGGGATGCGTGCCGCCGCCAGGAAGTCAGGAAACCTTGGACCGCCTCGACCACCGCGACCCCCTCGTGTTCGACACGCACGAGCTCGGCCGTCGCCCCGGTTCGCTGCGCAAGGTCTCCCGGACCCTGGAGGCCCCGGCGGACCTGGGCATCGCGGACGTGATCGGCGTTCCGGAGAAGAGCGAGATCAAGCTGGAGCTCCGCCTGGAGTCCGTGGTCGAGGGCGTGCTGGTCACCGGCACCGCCGAGGCCCACGTCACCGGCGAGTGCTCCCGCTGCCTGGAGCCGGTGGAGGACGACCTGGAGGTCGACTTCCAGGAGCTGTACTACTACCCGGAGTCCGAGGAGCGTCACCGCGCGATCGCGGGGGACGACTTCGACGAGGAGTCCGAGGACGAGACTTACCGCCTGGAGGGCGACCTGTTCGACCTCCAGCCGGTGCTGCGTGACGCGGTGGTGCTCGCACTGCCGTTGCAGCCGGTGTGCCAGGACGACTGTCTCGGCCTGTGTTCCGAGTGCGGGGCACGGCTGAGCGACGACCCGTCGCACCACCACGACGCCGCCGACCCCCGGTGGGCGGCTCTGCAGGGACTCTCCGCCGCCCCCGGCGACGAGGGTGACGAGGAATAAGACACAGCGGTACCCGTGAGGGTCTCGCCGAGCAACAGGAGATTTAGCCGTGGCTGTTCCGAAGCGGAAGATGTCGCGCAGCAACACGCGTCACCGCCGTTCCAACTGGAAGGCCGTCGTGCCCGCGCTCGTCGCGTGCGACCGCTGCCACGAGCCGAAGCTGGCGCACATCGCGTGCCCGAGCTGCGGCACGTACAACCGTCGCCAGGTCCTCTCGGTCTGATCGGCGGGGTGTACGGATCGATGTCGGACAGTGGCAGTTCTTCCCGCAAGCCGAACCCCGGGACCAACGGGGGCAAGGGCGGTGGGCCGGCTTCGACCGAATACGACGTCCTGGAAGGGCGCCTCGGGTACCCACTTGAGCGCGCCCTTCTGGTACGTGCCCTGACCCACCGCTCGTACGCGTACGAGAACGGCGGGCTGCCCACCAACGAGCGCCTGGAGTTCCTCGGCGACTCGGTGCTGGGCCTCGTGGTGACCGACACCCTCTACCGCCTCCACCCGGAGGTCGCCGAGGGGACGCTCGCCAAACTCCGCGCCGCGGTGGTCAATTCCCGCGCGCTCGCCGAGGTCGGCCGCGGCCTGGACCTCGGAGCCTTCATCCGGCTCGGCAAGGGTGAGGAGGGAACCGGCGGCCGCGACAAGTCGTCGATCCTCGCCGACACCGTCGAAGCCGTGATCGGCGCCATCTACCTCGACCAGGGCCTCGACTCCGCCACAGACTTCGTCCACCGGCTGTTCGACCCGCTGATCGCGGAGTCCGCGCTGCTCGGCGCCGGCCTCGACTGGAAGACCAGCCTCCAGGAACTCACCGCGGCCGTCGGCATCGGCGTTCCCGAGTACGTGGTCACCGAGTCCGGACCGGACCACGAGAAGACCTTCACCGCCGCCGCCCGGGTGGCCGGCCAGGACTACGGCTCCGGGAGCGGACGCTCCAAGAAGGAAGCCGAGCAGAAGGCCGCCGAATCCGCCTGGCGCGCCATCAAGGCCAAGCAGGAAGCCGGCGACGGCGACCGGCCGACCGCGGCCGCCTGACCCCGGTGCCCGAACTCCCCGAAGTCGAAGTCGTCCGCCGCGGCCTGGCCCGCTGGGCCGCCGGACGGACCGTCGGCGACGTCGAGGTCCTGCACCCGCGCGCCGTCCGCCGACAGGCCGGCGGCGCCGACGAGTTCACCGCCCTGCTGCGCGGCCGCACCCTCGGCGAGCCGCAGCGCCGCGGCAAGTACCTGTGGGTGCCGCTCGGCGACGGGCTGTCGATGATCGGGCACCTCGGCATGAGCGGCCAACTGCTCGTCCAGGAAGCCGCCATGGCCGACTCCGTGCACCTGCGGGTCCGGCTCCGGTTCACCGACGGCGGCACCGAACTGCGCTTCGTCGACCAGCGCACCTTCGGCGGCCTCGCCGTCGAGGAGACCGAGCCCGGCGACCCCGAGGCCACCCCGCTCTCGCTGGCCCACATCGCCCGCGACCCGCTCGACGCGCGCTTCGACGACGACGCGTTCGTCACCGCCCTCAGGGCCAGGCGCACCACCGTCAAGCGGGCCCTGCTCGACCAGACCCTGATCAGCGGCGTCGGCAACATCTACGCCGACGAGGCGCTGTGGCGCAGCCGCCTGCACTACGACCGGCCCACCGCCACGCTCACCCGCCCCGTCGCGCTCGCCCTGCTCCAGCACGCCCGCGACGTGATGACCGCGGCCCTCGCCGTCGGCGGCACGAGCTTCGACTCCCTCTACGTCAACGTCAACGGCGAGAGCGGCTACTTCTCCCGCACCCTCGACGCCTACGGCCGCGAGGGCGAGCCCTGCCGCCGCTGCGGCACCCCGATGCGCCGCGACGCCTGGATGAACCGGTCCAGCCACTACTGCCCGAAGTGCCAGCGCCGGCCGCGCTGACCGGCGCCTCCTGACGGGACGTCAGTGCGCGGCCCCGGCCTTCTCCTCCTCGGCGGCCGCCTGCAGCGCCCCGCCGTCCTCGCCGAAGTAGGCGACGCCGACCGCACTGACCACCGCGAGGACGAAGCCGAGGACGGCGAGCCAGGCCAGGCCGGGACGGGAGGAGTCGCCCAGCCAGAGGACGCCGACGGCGCCGGGGACGACGGTCTCGCCGACCACCAGCGCGGCGGTCGCGCCGTTGACGGAGCCGACCTGGAGGGCGACGGTGTGCAGGTACATGCCGCCGATGCCGGCGATCAGGATGGCGTACAGGGCCGGGTCGGCGACCAGGGTGGTGAACGAGAACGGCTCGATGCCGTCCAGGATGCGCACGCCGATGCCGAGCGCGCCGAAGCCGAGGCCGGACAGCAGGCCGGCCACGATCGCGCCGCTGGAGCCGAGCCGGCGGACGACCAGCGAACCGCCCGCGATCAGCACCGCGGAGCCGATCAGCAGCGCCCAGTGGAACGACCGCGCGGCGTGGTGACCGCCCTCCGGCCCGGCGGCGACGGCGAGCAGCACCAGCGCGCTGCACAGGATGCCGATGGACAGCCACTCCAGTTGACGGAGCCTCAGGCCGAGCAGCTTGATCGACAGCACCGCGGTGATCACCAGGTTGGCGCTGATGATGGTCTGCGACAGGAACAGCGGCAGCAGCCGCGCGGCCAGCGCGCCCAGCCCGAAGCCGACGAAGTCGAGCACCGTGCCGAGGATGAACTCCCAGGTGACGGCGGCCTTCGCGGTGGAGGCGAGGCTCGGCCCGCCGTGCTCGGTGACGGTCCCGGCGGCCGCCTCCTCCCGGGCCGAACGCCGGGCGCCGACGGCTTGCAGGACCGAGCCGGTGCCGTAGCAGACGGACGCGGCGACGGCGGTGACGAGGCCGAGGATCACGCGGGGGGCTCCTGTCGGGGGAGGGAAGATCGTGACCACTATGCCTGCTCACCGGCCCGCTGCGGCGGGCCGGGGCCCAACTCCGGCCGGTCGGCGGGGGTCCGGGCGACCCGGCTCGTCCCCGGGTAGGGGTCGACATCGGGGTCGGACCGTCCCCGGGTAGGGCGTGGGTCCCGGGCCCCGACCGGTACGGTCTTGGTATGAGAACTGTGCTTCGCCGCTCCCGAGCCACCGGGCCGGCCGCCGTGCTGGCGGCTCTGCTCGGCCTGTTGATGGTCCTCGGGCTGTCCGCGCCCGCTCAGGCGGCCGGGCTGAACGACGCGGCCGACTCGCTGAAGAAGACCCAGGTGTACGTCGACCCGGCGATGACCGGCCGGTTCTCCGAGGACCAGGCCGACGCCCTGGCGAAGAAGCTGAAGAAGGCCGACAAGCCGGTCTTCGTCGCGGTGCTGCCGGACAGCGAGGCCTACGCCCCCAAGACGGTGCTGAAGGACCTGCGCACCAAGGTCGGCATCGTGGGCGTCTACGCGGTGTGGCGCGGCAACGCGTTCGACGTCGGCTCCGACGGCGAGGCGCTGCCGGTCGCCGCCGCCAAGAACATCGCCGGCGCGTCGGCCCGTTCGCACCCCGGCGACATCGACGGCACCGTCAACGACTTCGTCGACCAGGCCGTCCGGCAGGCCAAGGGCGAAGGCCCGCAGCACAGCGCCTCCGCGGCCTGGATCGTCGTCCCGGTCGTGCTGCTGGTGCTCGCCGGCGGCGGCGTGTTCCTGCTGTTCCGCCGTGCCAAGAAGCGCAAGGAGGAGAAGGCCCGCGCCGAACTCGCCCAGCTGCGCACCGTGGTGGACGAGGACATCACCGCCTTCGGCGAGGAACTCGACCGCCTCGACTTCAACCCCGGCGCGCCCGACGCGGACGACACCCAGCGCGCCGACTACACCCGGGCGCTGGACTCCTACGACCGCGCCAAGCGGACGATGGACGAGGCCGCCAAGCCCGAGGACGTCCGCCCGGTGACCGAGGCGCTGGAGGAGGGCCGGTTCGCGCTGGCCACCCTCGCCGCCCGCCGCGAGGGCCGCCCGCTGCCCGAGCGCCGCGTCCCGTGCTTCTTCGACCCGCGGCACGGCCCCTCGACCACCGACGTCCAGTGGGCGCCCCCCGGCGGCGCGCCGCGCACCGTCCCGGCCTGCGCCGACGACGCGTCCCGGCTGGCCACCGGCCAGGACCCGGACATCCGCACCGTGCAGACCGAGCACGGCCACCAGCCGTACTGGAACGCCGGCCCGGCCTACAGCCCCTGGGCGGGCGGCTACTTCGGCGGCGGCCTGCTGCCGGGCCTGCTGGTCGGCACCATGCTCGGCTCGGTGATCTCCACCCCGAGCTACGCCTACGCGGGCGGCTACGACCAGGGCGGCAGCGTCGACCCCACCGGCGGCGCGGACGCCGGCGAGTACTCGGGCGGGGCCTTCGACTCCGCCGGCTTCTCCGGCGACTTCGGCGGCGGGGACTTCGGCGGAGGCGACTTCGGGGGCGGCGACTTCGGCGGGGGCTTCGGCGACTGACGCCCGGCCACCGTGCCTCCGGCCCCCGGTCCCGCAGCGGACCGGGGGCCGCTGTCATGCCCGGGCGGGTGCCGCGGCGGGCGCCCCGGCGGCGACCGGTCCGGCGGGCTCCCGGCGACCCAGGACCAGCAGGGTCAGTACGCAGGACAGCACCTGCCAGGCCGCGCCGAAGCCCAGGACGGAGCCGGCGCCGACCCGGTCCGCGACCGGCCCGGCGAGCGCCAGCCCGACCGGGCCGAACGCGAACGCGCCGAGCGCTCCGTAGGCGCTGACCCGGCCCAGTGCCTCCGGCGGGACGTGACGCTGCGTCAGGGTCGCGAACAGGGTGCCGCAGACGATCGAGGTGACCCCGGCGCCGGCCGCCGCGACCGCCACCGCCGGCAGCGGCCACCCCAGCGCCAGCGCACCCGAGGGCAGCGCCCAGCCCGCCGTCACCGCGACGGCCAGGCGCAGCGGCCGGGCCGGTTCGCGGCCGAGCAGCAGCAGCCCGCCGAGCGCCGCGCCCGCCCCGTACGCACCCATCACCACGCCCCAGCCGCCGGCCCCGCCCAGCCGCCGGTCCGCCACCACCGGCCCGAGGACCAGGAACGGCGCCCAGACCAGCAGGTTGAACAGGCAGGCCTGCAGGGTGCTCACCCACTGCCACCGCCGGGAGCTGAACTCGCCCCAGCCGGCGCGCAGTTCGGCGAGCAGGGAGGACTCGCCGGCGGCCGGCCGGGCAGTGGCGGGCAGCCGGAGCAGCGCCAGGGCCGCGCCGCCGACCGCGTAGGTGAGGGCGTCCACCAGCAGGACCCAGCCGGGGCCGACGGCGGCGGTCAGCAGGCCCGCGAGGGCCGGGCCGGCCACCGCGGCGCCGTTCCGGGCCATTCCCAGCAGGGCGTTCGCGTCGCGGAGTTCGCCGGCCGGGACGAGTCGCGGCAGCAGCGCGTCCAGAGCCGGCATGAAGACCGCCTCGGCCAGGCCCCAGAACGCCATCAGCGCGGCCGTCGCCCACACCCGGTCGTGCCCGGTGAACATCAGCACCGCCATCGCGGCCTGGGTCGCGCAGCGCAGCCCGTCCGAGCCGAGCATCACCCGCCGGGCGCCCAGCCGGTCCGCGGCCGCGCCGCCGAGCACCAGCAGCAGCACGATGGGCAGGATCCGGGCGGTCATCACCACGCCGAGCCCGGAGCCGCCGCCCCCGCCGTCGAGCACGGCGAACGCCACGGCCACCGAGGCCATCGAGGATCCGAACAGGGAGACGGCGTAGCCGATGAAGAAGAGGCGGAACTCCCGTCCGCGCAGGACGGCGAGCCGCCGTGAGGTCAGCGTCATGCCCGGCAGACTGCCCCGCCGCGGAGGCCCGCGACAAGGGCTTCCGGAGAAAAACCTGAGCGGAACCGTATCAATTTTTGGCAGTCTGCCACTCTCCGCAGTAAATCACCTGTTTACCGCAGTACCAGGCGGTGTTGACGGTGCGTCCGAGGCGCGATTTACTGCGGATATGACACCTGTGGAGTTCGCCGTGGCGACCGAGCACTACCTGGCGGAGGCCCGGCTCGCGGAGGGCTCCCGGCGGGTCTACCGGATCGCCCTGCACACCTGGGCCTGGCTGCTGGTCGGCCGCACCCCGCCCGCCGGCGCCGAACGCCGCCGGGCCGCGCCGCCGGTGCTGCCGCTGGCCCTGCTGGACGGGCCGGACGCGCCCCGGCGGGTGGCCGAGGCGTTCGCCGCCCGGACCGAGGCGGTCGGCGCGCGCACCGCCAACCGCGAACTCTCCGCGCTGCGCGCCGCCCTGCGCTGGTGGTGCGGGCAGGGCTGGCTGACGGCCGACCCGGCGGAGGGCCTGCGCCCGCTTCCCGCCGCCCGGCCCGAACCCCCGCTGACCGACGCCCAGGTGCGGGCCGTGCTCGCGCTGCGGGTGCCGTTGCGCGAGAAGGTGCTCTGGCACCTGGTCCGGGAGACGGGCGCGCCGATCGAACGGCTGCTGGCGCTGGACGTCGACCGGCTCGACCCCGCCGACCGGCAGGTCCGGCCCGCCGCGGGGGAGCGGCCGCTGCGCTGGCGCGGCGGCACCGCCCGGCTGCTGCCGCTGCTGATCGCCGGACGCAGCGCGGGCCCGCTGTTCCTCACCGACCGGCGGGCCCCGGCCGGCACTCCGGACCGCGACCGCTGCCCGCTCACCGGCCGGGCCCGCCTCTCCTACCGCCGGGCCGCCGAGCTGTTCACCGCCGCCACCGCCCCGCTGGACCCGGCCGGCCGCGGTTGGACCCTGCACCGGCTGGCCGAGCCGCACCGCTGAGGCCGCCCCGCCCCGTCGTACCGGCGGCGTGAACGCGGACCGGCCGGTGGGGAGGGACGGTGGAAGGGGCGTGAAGTCCGTTCCGTACGCCCCTGAAGTGCCCGACTATGGTCGACGCATGCAAGGTCACGACAGTCACCGTTCCGTCCGCGCCACCATCTGGGTGCGGGGGCGCGTCCAGCAGGTGGGGTTCCGCTGGTGGACCAGGGCGAGGGCCCTGGAGATCGGGCTGACGGGCTACACGAGCAATCTCGGCGACGGCCGCGTCCAGGTGGTCGCCGAGGGGTCGCGCGCGGACTGCGAGCGGCTGCTCGCCGCGCTGCGCGGGCCCGGAACGCCAGGTCAGGTCAGCGGGGTCACCGAGATCTGGAGCTCCGTGGGCGACGGATACGACGGCTTCGCGATCCGATGAGCACACCGCGGTTGCCGGTCGGAGGAGAGCCGCCGGCAACTGCCGGTGTCATCCGGTTGCCATCGGGGCAGACTCGTGGTTGACTCCGCAAGCGTAGTGATCCACTTACCCGGCCGATGGTGTGACGAGCCCGCCATGCAGGTGACAGGGGCGCGGTAGCGTGCGGTGATCGTGTTGACCCGTACCGTCTTTGGTGAGACGCTGGAAGCCCGCGCACAGGTCTGAGTTTCCGGCGAGGCTCCGCCGTGTGAGCATGCCACTCACCAGCGGCTGTTTCGTGTGCCCAGCCAGCACGTCCGGCGCGCAGGTCCGTGCGTATCCCTTCCCCCAACGACCCACACCGTACACGGTTCGGTCACTCAGCGTGGAGGACCACACATCATGGCAAAGGCGCTTCTCGGTTACGTCGGCGGCCCCGACCCGCGAATGCTCTCCGAGATGCGACGGCTGCAGCAGCGCGTCCTGGACCTGGAGAACGAGCTCATGAAGCTCCAGGCCGAGAACGATGCCCTGACTGCCGTCGCCGACGAGCACTCGCTGCTGAACAGCATCGACCTGGACCAGCGCGAGCCGGCCCTGACCTGATCGACGTGATGGCCCGATCGCTCGTGGTCCTCACGATCGACGCTGTGACGCACTGAGCTTCCCCCACGGGGGATGGCAGCCTGCAAGGGACGTCCGAGGCGGACGTCCCTTCGTCGTGTCCGCGACGTTCTTCTGCCCTAACCTGCCCGGCCCGCGGCGTGGCCAAACCGCCGCCTGAGGGCCGGTCGGCGGCCCGGCCGGATACAGTCGCCAGCGGTGGCCGTCCGCGCGGGGCGGCCGACGGGCAGCGGACCACGGCAGGGCGAGGAGGACGGGCGGGTGCACCTGAAGAGCCTCACCCTGCGCGGGTTCAAGTCCTTCGCCTCCGCGACCACCCTGCGCTTCGAGCCCGGCATCACCTGCGTGGTCGGCCCCAACGGCTCCGGCAAGTCCAACGTCGTCGACGCGCTGTCCTGGGTGATGGGCGAACAGGGCGCCAAGTCGCTGCGCGGCGGCAAGATGGAGGACGTCATCTTCGCCGGCACCAGCGGACGACCCCCGCTCGGCCGCGCCGAGGTCAGCCTCACCATCGACAACACCGACGGCGCGCTGCCCATCGACTACACCGAAGTCACCATCACCCGGACCATGTTCCGCAACGGCGGCAGCGAGTACGCGCTCAACGGCAGCGTCTGCCGACTGCTCGACATCCAGGAACTGCTCTCCGACTCCGGCATCGGCCGCGAGATGCACGTCATCGTCGGCCAGGGGCAGCTGGACTCCGTGCTGCACGCCGACCCGATGGGGCGGCGCGCCTTCATCGAGGAGGCCGCCGGCGTCCTCAAGCACCGCAAGCGCAAGGAGAAGGCCCTCCGGAAGATCGACGCGATGCAGGCCAACCTGAACCGCGTCCAGGACCTGGTCGCCGAACTCCGCCGCCAGCTCGGCCCGTTGGGACGGCAGGCGAAGATCGCCCGGCGGGCCGCCGGCATCCAGGCCGAACTGCGCGACGCCCGGCTGCGGCTGCTCGCCGACGACCTCCTCACCCTGCGCAAGGCCGTCGAGGCCGAGATCGCCGACGAGCTGGCGCTGAAGCTGCGCCGCACCACCGTCGAACAGCAGCTCGCCGCCGCCGTCCAGCGCGAAGCCGTCCTGGAGGCCCAGGTCGAACAGCTCGGGCCGGCCCTCGAAGCCGCCCGGCAGACCTGGTACCGGCTCTCCGCGCTCGCCGAACGCACCCGCGGCACCATCGGACTCGCCGAAGCCCGGGTCCGGTCCGCCGCCACGGCGGGACAGCCCGAGGAACGGCGCGGCCGCGACCCGGAGGACCTCGAACGGGAAGCCGCCCGGGTCCGCGAGGAGGAGGCCGCCCTCGACGAAGCCCTCGAACAGGCCCGGTACGCGCTCGCCGAAGCCGTCGAAGAACGCGCCGAACTCGAACGCGCCCTCGCTGCCGAGGAGTTGCGCATCAAGGCGGCCGCCCGGGCGATCGCCGACCGGCGCGAAGGGCTCGCCCGGCTCCAGGGCCAGGCAGCCGCCGCCCGCTCCCGCGCCGACACCGCCCAGGCCGAGACCGAACGCCTCGCCACCGCCCGCGACGAAGCCCTGCTGCGCGCCGAGGCCGCCCAGGCCGAGTACGAACAGCTCCTGGAGGACAGCGGCGAGACCGAAGCCGGCGACCAGGAGACCGAGCAGCGGCACGAGCACGCCCGTACCGCCCTCGCCGCCGCCGAACGGGCCGCCACCGCCGCCCGCGAGGCGCTCGCCCGGGCCGAACAGGAACGCGCCGCGCTCACCGCCCGGCACGACGCGCTCGCCCTCGGCCTGCGCCGCAAGGACGGCAGCGCCACCCTGCTCGGCCGGCCCGGCGTGCTCGGCCCCGCCGCCGAACTGCTGCACGTCGAACCCGGGTTCGAACTCGCCGTCGCCGCCGCCCTGGGCGCCGCCGCGGACGCCGTCGCCGTCGCCGACCCGGACACCGCCGCCGCCGCACTCGCCGGACTCCGCGCCGAGGACGCCGGCCGGGCCGCCCTGCTGATCGCCACCGACGCCACCGCGGTCGGCGACGGAGCACCCGGAGGGGCCCGCTGGGCGGGGGAGCTGGTCGACGGGCCGATGGCGGACGCCGCCCGGCAGCTGCTCCGTCGCACCGCCGTGGTCGAAGACCTCGACGCCGCACGGCAGTTGATCGCCCGTCATCCGCAGTGGACGGCCGTCACCCCGGACGGCGACCTGCTCTCCCGCGCGTTCGCGCACGGCGGCTCGGCCGGAGCCCCCAGCCCGCTGGAGACGGCGGCCGCCGTCGCCGAAGCCGCCCGCGGCATCGAAGAACTCGACACCCGCTGCGCCGAGTCGGCCGAGGAGCTGGCACAGGCCCAGCAGGTCCGGGCCGAACTCGCCGCCGAAGTCGAACAGTGGGCCGCGCTGCGCCGACAGGGCGAGAAGCGGCGGGCCGAACTCGCCGGAGCCCTCGGCCGGGCCGGCGGCGCCGCCCGCGCCGCCGCCGGCGAGGCCGACCGCACCGCCACCGCCGCCGCCAAGGCCGAGAGCGGCCTCGCCGAAGCCCGCGCCGCCGCCGAGGAACTCGCCGAACGCCTCGCCGCCGCCGAGGAGTCGGCCGACAGCGGAGAGGACGAGCCGGACAGTGCCGAACGCGACCGGCTCGCCGCCGCCGGAGCCGCCGCCCGGCAGACCGAGATGGAATCCCGGCTCGCCGTCCGCACCCACGAGGAACGCGTCCGCGGACTCGCCGGCCGCGCCGACCAGTTGGACCGCGCCGCCCGCGCCGAACGCGAAGCCCGCGCCCGCGCCGCCGAACGCCGCGCCCGGGCCCGCCGGGAAGCCGCCGTCGCCGGAGCCGTCGCCGTCGCCGCCCGACAGCTGCTCGGCCGGATCGAGGAGACCCTCGCCACCGCCGAGGCCGAACGCGCCGCCGTCGAGGCCGACCGGGCCGCCCGCGAGACCGAACTCCGCCGGTTCCGCGAACACGGCCGCGAACTCAAGGCCGAACTCGACCGGCTGGTCGACGCCGGCCACCGCGACGAGGTGCTGCGGGCGGAGAAGCGGCTGCGGATCGAGCAGCTGGAGGCCAAGGCGCTGGAGGAGTTCGGCATCGCGGGCGCCGACCTGCTCGGCGGCTACGGCCCCGACCGGCCCGTCCCCGCCCCGCCGGCCGAGGACGGCGCGGAGCCCGGCGAGCCGCGCCCGTACGTCCGCGCCGAGGTCGAGAAGCGGCTCAAGGCCGCCGAACGCGCCTACCAGCAGCTCGGCAAGGTCAACCCGCTCGCGCTGGAGGAGTTCGCCGCGCTGGAGGCCCGCCACCAGTTCCTCGGCGAACAGCTCGACGACCTGCGCAAGAGCCGCCGCGACCTGCTCGACATCGTCCGCGACGTCGACGCCCGGGTCGAGCAGCTGTTCACCGCCGCGTACCACGACACCGCCGCCCAGTTCGAAGGCGTCTTCGCCCGGCTGTTCCCCGGCGGCGAGGGCCGGCTCGTCCTCACCGACCCCGACAACATGCTCACCACCGGCGTCGAGGTCGAGGCCCGCCCGCCCGGCAAGAAGGTCAAGCGGCTCTCGCTGCTCTCCGGCGGGGAACGCTCGCTGACCGCCGTCGCCCTGCTGGTGTCGATCTTCAAGGCCCGGCCCAGCCCGTTCTACGTCATGGACGAGGTCGAAGCCGCGCTGGACGAGACCAATCTGCGCCGACTGATCGCGATCATGGAAGAACTCCGGGAGAGTTCCCAGCTGATCGTCATCACCCACCAGAAGCTCACCATGGAATCCGCCGACGCCCTGTACGGCGTGACCATGAAGGGCGACGGCATCTCCCAGGTGATCAGCCAGCGCCTGCGGATGCCGGAGCGACCACGGAAACACAGCACGGAAAGGCTGGAGCCCGCGCAACCCGGGCCGGCATAGGCGCTAAGTGATACTGGACGGGTTATGGAATACGTGATCCTTGCCGTTGTCATCGCGGTGGTCGCCATCGGCGCGATCACCGGACTCGTCGTTTCCGGCAAACGACGCAAAGAACTGGACCGGCCGAGCCAGACCCCGACGATCACCGCCCCGCCCCGGGCGGACACCGCCGCGCCCGCCAAGCCGGCCGAGGGGGCCGCCGAGCCCACCGCACCGCCGGCCGCCGCCGAGGAGCCGGTCGCCGAGGAGCCCGCCGAAGAGGTGCGGATCGAGGAGGCGGAGGCCGCCCCCGAGATCGAGGTCCCCGAACCCACCGCCGGACGGCTGGTGCGGCTGCGCTCGCGGCTCTCCCGGTCGCAGTCCACGCTCGGCAAGGGCCTGCTCACCCTGCTCTCCCGCGACCGCCTCGACGAGGACACCTGGGAGGAGATCGAGGAGACCCTCCTCACCGCGGACGTCGGCGTCGGCGCCACCCAGGAACTCGTCGACAACCTGCGCACCCGGGTCAAGGTGCTCGGCACCCGCACCCCCGACGAGCTGCGCGGCCTGCTCCGCGAGGAGCTGGTCAAGCTGATCGGCCCGGAGACGGACCGCACCGTCCACTCCGTCAAGGCCGACGGCGGCCCCGCCGTGGTGCTCGTGGTCGGCGTCAACGGCGTCGGCAAGACCACCACCACCGGCAAGCTCGCCCGCGTCCTGGTCGCCGACGGCCGCAAGGTCGTCCTCGGTGCCGCCGACACCTTCCGTGCCGCCGCCGCCGACCAGCTCCAGACCTGGGGCGAGCGCGTCGGCGCGCACACCGTCCGGGGCCCCGAGGGCGGCGACCCCGCGTCCGTCGCGTTCGACGCCGTCAAGCAGGGCATCGCCGAGGGCGTCGACACCGTCCTGGTGGACACCGCCGGCCGACTGCACACCAAGACCGGCCTGATGGACGAGCTCGGCAAGGTCAAGCGCGTCGTCGAGAAGCACGGCCCGGTCGACGAGGTGCTGCTCGTCCTCGACGCCACCACCGGCCAGAACGGCCTGGTCCAGGCCCGGGTCTTCGCCGAGGTCGTGGACATCACCGGCATCGTCCTCACCAAGCTCGACGGCACCGCGAAGGGCGGCATCGTGATCTCGGTGCAGCGCGAACTCGGCGTCCCCGTCAAGCTCATCGGGCTCGGCGAAGGCGCGGACGACCTCGCGCCGTTCGAGCCGGGCGCGTTCGTGGACGCGCTGCTGGGCTGACGCCGGGAGAACCGCGCGACACGCACCGCAAGGTCCGCCCGGGGAGGGAACTCCCCTCCCCGGGCGGACCTTCGCCGTATCCCCGCGCCGCTACGCCGGTCAGCCGGCCAGGGAGGCTTCCCGGTCGCGGGTGCGGTGGCAGGCGTAGGCGAGGGTGCCGAGCAGCAGACGGGCCTCCGGCGGGCGGTTCTCGGCGGTGGGGCGGCGCAGCCACCGCATGGGGCCGAGCGGGCCGAGGGCGACCGGCGGGGCGGCCAGGTAGGAGCCGAGGCCGTGGCAGGCCAGGTCGAGGGAGGCGTCGTCCCAGCCCATCCGGTACAGCAGGTCGGGCAGGCGCTCGGCGGTGCGGGGGGCGACGAAGAACAGCAGCCGCCCGGCGGGGGAGGCGAGGACGGGGCCGACCTGGGTGCCCATCCGCTCCAGCCGGACCAGGGCCTGCAGGCCGGGCTGGGCCGGGACGTCCAGCACGTCGAACTGGTGGCCGGTGGGGAGCAGCAGCGGTGCGTCCGCCGGACAGCGGTCGGCGATCGCGGCGGCGCCGGTGCCGGGGGCGAGGAGCGGGCCGACCCGGTGGTGCAGGTTGGGCGCGGCGCAGAGCGGGACGGCGCACTCGCAGCGGACCGCGCCGGGGGCGGCGGGGACCGGGGGCGGGCTGCCGGCGGCGAGCGTCCAGCCCCAGCGCTCCGAGTACTCGGAGGCGACCTGGAGCGCGGTGGGCCGGGTGCGGCGGCGGGCGCCGAGGGGCGCGAGTCGCAGGGTGCCGAACAGCTTGTCCATGCCTCCCCCAACAGGTTCTGGTTGCCGGTGGTTACGGGACGGTGACGATGCGTCGCCTGGCAGGCGTGTGGTGCGTGGTGCGCCGGAGGCGCGCGCGAACCGGCGCACACCGATTCCGGGGGCACGGACGAGCAGGAGCCTTGCACCCGCGCGTCGGATGCCGGATCGTCGTTGCCGCACCTGTGCCTCCGCCGGTCTCTCGGGCATGTGCCGGGGTCATGCCGAGCTGACACACAGTGAAGCGCGGCTCTGCGCCCGGTAGTTCACCCGTGGGGGTGGCGAAAGGTGGCGTTTCTCCAACGTTGCTCCCCCGGATGGCCGAGGAGCACTACGTTCTGGATACGGAATGCAGCGGACCGGTCACGCGGTCGGCGAAATGACGAGTCAAGGCGAGCGGGAGCCCCGAACCGGGGCGGGATGGGGACGGTCCCATGGGTGAGAAGCAGCCGAACGAGAAGCTGGGCTCCTGGTTCGCGCGCAGTGGCTGGTCGAAGGGAGAGCTGGCGCGCCAGGTGAACCGGCGGGCACGTCAGATCGGCGCGCACCACGTCTCCACGGACACCTCGCGGGTTCGCCGATGGCTGGACGGCGAGCAGCCGCGCGAGCCCATTCCGAAGATCATGTCGGAGCTGTTCTCGGAGCGCTTCGGCTCGGTGGTGTCGATCGAGGACCTCGGCCTGCGCGCCGCCGTCCCGGTCACCACCGTCGGCGGCGGGGTCGACCTGCCGTGGAGCCCGCAGCAGACCGTGCAGGCGATCAGCGAGTACTCGCGCAGCGACCTGATGCTCAACCGCCGCGGCTTCCTGGGCACTTCGCTGGCGCTGACGGCCGGCGCGGCGCTCATCGAGCCGATGCAGCGCTGGCTGACGCCCGGCCCGAACGGCGAGCCCACCCCGATCCTGGCGGCCGCGAACGGCGGCGAGCAGTTCACCGGGCGGCTGTCCGAGCCGGAGATGCAGCTGCTGGAGCAGACCACCGAGATGTTCCGGAAGTGGGACGCGCAGAACGGCGGCGGCCTGCGCCGCAAGGCCGTGGTGGGCCAACTCCACGAGGTCACCGACCTGTTGCAGGAGACCTACCCCGAGGCCACCACCAAGCGGCTGTTCCGGCTCACCGCCGGCCTCGCCCACCTGGCCGGCTTCATGTCGTACGACGTCGGCATGCACCCGAGCGCGCAGAAGTACTACGTGCTCGCCCTGCACGCCGCCAAGGAGGCCGGGGACCGGCCGTTCGGCGCCCACGTGCTGACCGACATGTGCCGGCAGATGATCCACCTCAACCGCGGCGAGGACGCGCTGGAGCTGATCCACCTCGCGCAGTACGGCAGCCGCGACACCGCCTCCGCACGCCAGCAGTCGCTGCTCTACGCGATGGAGGCGCGGGCCTACGCCACCATCGGCGAGGTGAACCGCTGCGCCCGGGCGATCCGGCTCTCGGAGGACACCTTCACCGACATCAACACCGGTGAGGAGACGCCGAACTGGCTGAAGTTCTTCTCGGCGGCCGAGCTGGCGGCGGAGAACGGGCACTCCTACCGCGACCTGGCGTACACCTCGGACCGGGGCGCCGCGATGGCCGCCTCCGCCGAGCCGATGATCACCAAGGCGGTCGACCTGTTCCGGAAGGACCCGGACCACGTCCGCACCTACGCCTTCAACCTGGTCGGCATGGCCTCGGTGCGGCTGCTGCAGCGCGAGCCGGAGGAGGCGGCGACGTACTGCGAGGAGGCGGTGGACATCGCCCGCAAGGTCCGTTCGGAGCGGCTGAACACCCGGGTCCGGAAGACCTCGGAGGCGGCCACCCGCGACTTCCGCGGCGTCGCCGGGGTGGACCGGCTCGCCGAGCGCGTGGTGCAGGACATCCCGGAGTTCGTCCAGGTGGTCTGACCTCCGGTCGGCCCACCGTGGTTCACGCGCCCGTAACGGGCGCGTCGACCACGTCACTGCGGTGAAACACCCGACCGCATCGGCGGAAACCCGGCTTCGGCACTCTCCTCCCATCGCCGACATGCCGGGACGGGCACGGGACGGGTGTCCCGGCATGGAGCGGCTTCCACCTCGGAGGAGACGCCGATGCCGGAGGGCTTCAGCGCGGGCGACACCGCCTTCGTGTTCATCAGTGCGGCCCTGGTCATGGTGATGACCCCGGGCCTGGCCTTCTTCTACGGAGGCATGGTCAGGGTCAAGAGCACCCTCAACATGCTCGCGATGAGCTTCATCTCGCTGGCGATCGTCAGCGTGCTCTGGGTGCTCTACGGGTACTCGCTCGCCTTCGGGCCGGACGCCGGCGCCGGCCTGATCGGCAACCTCGACTTCCTGGGCATGCGCGGCATCGACCTGGACGCGCTCACCGGCTCCATCCCGGTCACCGCGTTCGCCGCGTTCCAGTTGATGTTCGCGATCATCACCCCGGCGCTGATCAGCGGCGCCATCGCGGACCGGGCCAGGTTCGCGTCCTGGAGCCTGTTCGTGGCGCTCTGGGTGACGGTCGTCTACTTCCCGGTCGCGCACTGGGTGTTCTTCTTCGACGGCGGCCACGGCGGCTGGCTCGGCGACCGCAACGGCGTGATCGACTTCGCCGGCGGCACCGCCGTGCACATCAACGCCGGCGCGGCCGGCCTGGCCCTGGCGCTGGTGCTCGGCAGACGGGTCGGCTTCCGGAAGGACCCGATGCGCCCGCACAGCCTGCCGCTGGTGATGCTCGGCTCCGGCCTGCTCTGGTTCGGCTGGTTCGGCTTCAACGCGGGCTCGGCGCTGGCCGCCAACGGCGTCGCCGGCATGGCGTTCGTGAACACCCAGGTCGCCACTGCCGCCGCGATGCTCGGCTGGCTGGCGTACGAGCGGCTCCGGCACGGCGCCTTCACCACCCTCGGTGCGGCGTCCGGCGCGGTGGCCGGACTGGTCGCGATCACCCCGGCCTGCGGCTCGGTGTCGCCGCTCGGCGCGATCGCCGTCGGCCTGATCGCGGGCCTGGCGTGCGCCGCCGCGATCGGTCTCAAGTACCGCTTCGGCCTGGACGACTCGCTGGACGTGGTGGGCGTCCACCTGGTCGGCGGCGTGATCGGCTCGCTGCTGGTCGGCCTGTTCGCCACCGGCCACGTCGGCCAGAGCGCGGCCGGCCTGTTCTACGGCGGCGGTTTCGGGCAGCTCGGCCGGCAGGTGCTCGGCGTGGCCGCCGTGCTGGCGTACTCGTTCGTGCTCTCCTGGCTGTTGGGCACGGCGATCCAGAAGACCATCGGGTTCCGGGTCGCCGAGGACGTCGAGGTGTCCGGCATCGACCAGGCCGAACACGCCGAGTCCGCCTACGACTTCACCGCCCTGGGGGCCGGCCTGGCCCGCACCGCCCCCGCCCTGGCCGTCACCGCCGCCACCGCCGAGAAGACCGAGGTCGACGCCCGATGAAGCTCATCACCGCCGTCATCAAGCCGCACCGCCTGGACGAGGTCAAGGACGCCCTGCAGGCCTTCGGGGTGCACGGCCTGACCGTCACCGAGGCCAGCGGGTACGGCCGGCAGCGCGGCCACACCGAGGTCTACCGGGGCGCCGAGTACACCGTCGACCTGGTGCCCAAGCTGCGCGTCGAGATACTCGTCGAGGACGAGGACGCCGAGCAGTTGATCGACGTGGTGGTCAAGGCCGCCCGCACCGGAAAGATCGGCGACGGCAAGGTCTGGTCGGTCCCGGTGGAGACCGCGGTGCGCGTCCGCACCGGCGAACGCGGCCCCGACGCCCTCTGAACCCCAGCCCGACCCCCGGCGGACCTGCCCCTGCGGCAGGTCCGCCACCGGCGTTCCGGCACCAGCACGCCCCGGGAGCAGACATGACCACCGACGAAGGCCACCTCGCCGAACGGGCCCGGCTGCTGGCCGACCCCGCCCGCACCGGCCGCGAACGGCGCACCGCCCTCGCCCGGCTCACCGACGACTGGCTGAGCGGCCTGTACCGGACGGCCGGCGCACCCGCCGGCACCGCCCTGGTCGCCGTCGGCGGCTACGGCCGCGGCGAACTCTCCCCGCGCAGCGACCTGGACGTGCTGCTGCTGCACGACGGCCCGCTCGCCCCCGAACTCGCCGAACGGATCTGGTACCCCGTCTGGGACAGCGGCATCGCCCTCGACCACGCCGTCCGCACCCCCGCCGAGGCCCGCAAGGTCGCCGCCGACGACCTCAAGGCCGGCCTCGGCCTGCTCGACGCCCGCCACCTGGCCGGCGACCCGCGGCTGACCGCCGACCTGCGCTCGCAGGCGCTCGCCGACTGGCGCTCCGCCGCCCCCGCCCGGCTGCCCGAACTGCAGGCCCTCGGCCGGGCCCGCGCCGAACGCCACGGCGAAGTGTCCTTCCTGCTGGAACCCGACCTCAAGGAGGCCCGCGGCGGCCTGCGCGACCTGGTCGCCCTCGACGCGATCGCCGCCAGCTGGCTCGCCGACGCGCCCCGCGACGGCCTGGACACCGCCGCCCGCACCCTCGCCGACGTCCGCGACGCCCTGCACCTCACCACCGGCCGGGCCACCGACCGGCTCGCCCTGCAGGACCAGGACCAGGTCGCCGAGCAGCTCGGCCTGCTCGACGCGGACATCCTGCTCCGGCAGGTCTACCGGGCCGCCCGCACCGTCGCGTACGCCTCCGACGTCACCTGGCGGGCCGTCGACCGGGTGCTCGCCGCCCGCACCCGGCGCGGGCGGCGGCCGACCCGGCTCGGCCTCCCGTTCCACGGCGCCCGCCGCGCCGCGCCGCCCGCCGAACGACGGCCGCTGGCCGAGGGCGTGGTCGAACAGGACGGCGAGGCGGTGCTCGCCCAGGCCGCCCGGCCCGCCGCCGACCCGGTGCTGCCGCTGCGCGCCGCCGCCGCGGCCGCCCAGGCCGGGCTGACCGTCTCGTACGCGACGGTGCGCCGGCTGGCCGCCGAGACCGGACCGCTGCCGGTGCCCTGGCCGGACGAGGCCCGCGACCGGCTGGTCACCCTGCTCGGCGCCGGCGAGGCCTGCCTGCCGGTGTGGGAGGCGCTGGACGCCGAGGGGCTGATCACCCGGCTGCTGCCCGACTGGGAGCGGGTCCGCTGCCGCCCGCAGCGCAACGCCGTGCACCGCTGGACCGTCGACCGGCACCTGATCGAGACCGCCGTCCGGGCCGCCGCGCTGACCCGCCGCACCTCCCGCCCCGACCTGCTGCTGGTCGCCGCCCTGCTGCACGACCTCGGAAAGGGCTGGCCCGGCGACCACTCCGAGGCCGGCGAGGTGATCGTCCGCGACCTGGCCGTCCGGATGGGCTTCGACAAGCACGACACCGACACCCTCGCCCTGCTGGTGCGCCACCACCTGACGCTGGTCGACACCGCCACCCGGCGCGACCCCGACGACCCGGCCACCGCCGACCTGATCGCCAAGACCGTCGGCAGCCGCACCCACCTGGAGTTGCTGCACGCCCTCACGGAGGCCGACGCCACCGCCACCGGCCCCGCGGCCTGGTCGAGTTGGCGGGCCTCGCTGGTCGACCAGCTGGTCGCCCGCACCGCCGCCCGGCTGGCCGGCGGGCCCCCGCCGCCCGCCGCCGACGAGCCGACCGCCGACCAGGAGCGGCTGGCCGTCGAGGCCGCCCGCACCGGCGGGCCCGCGCTGGCGCTGCGCGCGCACGCCGAGCCGGCCGACGGCAGCGGCGCCGAGCCCGTCGGCGTCGAGCTCACCCTCGCCGTCCCGGACCGGCCGGGGCTGCTCGGCACCGTGGCCGGCGTGCTGGCCGTGCACCGGCTCACCGTCCGCAAGGCGGGACTGCGCGAACTCGACCCGGTCGGCACCGGGCCGGTCCTGCTGCTCACCTGGACGGTGGCCGCCGAGTTCGGCGACGTCCCCGAGGCGGCCCGGCTCCGCGCCGACCTGCGGCGCGCCCTGGAGGGCTCGCTCGACGTCTCCCGCAAGCTCGCCGAACGCGACGCCGCCGCCCCGCGCCGGCCCGGCATCCGCACCCCGCCGCCGGTGGTGGCCGTGGCCCCCGGCGCGGCGTCCCGCTCCGCGACCGTGCTGGAGGTGCGCGCCCACGACGCCCCGGGCCTGCTGCACCGGATCGGCCGCGCGCTGGACGCCGCCGGCGTCCGGGTCCGCACCGCGCACGTGTCGACCCTGGGCGCGGAGGCGGTGGACGCGTTCTACCTCACCTCGGAGGACGGCCGGCCGCTGGAGCGGGCCCGCGCGGAGCAGGTGGCGCAGGCCGTCCGGGAGGCGCTGGAAGGCCGCTGAGCGGCCGTTGCCGCAGGGGCGCGGTCCGTCGGCCGGACGGGCGGCTACCCTTGGGGACGACGACCGTACCCGTACTCGATGCCGCAAGGGACCCGCGACCGACGTGTTCGACACTCTCTCCGACCGCCTCGCAGCGACGTTCAAGAACCTCCGGGGCAAGGGCCGCCTCAGTGAGGCGGACATCGACGCCACCGCGCGCGAGATCCGGATCGCCCTGCTGGAGGCGGATGTCGCGCTCCCCGTGGTCCGGGCCTTCATCAAGCAGGTCAAGGACCGCGCGCTCGGCGCGGAGGTCTCCGGCGCGCTGAACCCGGCCCAGCAGATCATCAAGATCGTCAACGAGGAGCTGATCGGCATCCTCGGTGGCGAGACCCGCCGCCTGAAGTACGCCAAGACCGGCCCGACCGTGATCATGCTGGCCGGTCTCCAGGGCGCCGGCAAGACCACCCTGGCCGGAAAGCTCGGCCACTGGCTGAAGCAGCAGAAGCACACCCCGCTGCTGGTCGCCTGCGACCTCCAGCGCCCCAACGCCGTCACCCAGCTCGGCGTGGTGGCCGAGCGGGCCGGCGTCGCCTTCTACGGCCCGCAGCCCGGCAACGGCGTCGGCGACCCGGTGCAGGTCGCCCGCGACTCCATCGAGTACGCCAAGCAGAAGCAGTACGACGTCGTGATCGTCGACACCGCCGGCCGCCTCGGCATCGACGCCGAGCTGATGCAGCAGGCCGCGGACATCCGCGCCGCGGTCGACCCGGACGAGGTCCTGTTCGTGGTCGACGCCATGGTCGGCCAGGACGCGGTCACCACCGCGCAGGCCTTCCTCGAAGGCGTCGACTTCACCGGCGTGGTGCTCTCCAAGCTCGACGGCGACGCCCGCGGCGGCGCCGCGCTCTCGGTCGCGCACGTGACCGGCCGTCAGATCATGTTCGCCTCCAACGGCGAGAAGGTCGACGACTTCGACGCCTTCCACCCCGACCGGATGGCCTCGCGCATCCTCGGCATGGGCGACGTCCTCTCGCTGATCGAGAAGGCCGAGCAGACCTTCTCGCAGGCCGAGGCCGAGAAGATGGCGGCCAAGCTGCAGGGCGGCGGCAAGGAGTTCACGCTCGACGACTTCCTGTCGCAGCTGGAGCAGGTCCAGAAGATGGGCTCGATCTCCAAGCTGCTCGGCATGCTCCCCGGCATGGGCCAGATCCGGGACCAGATCAACAACATCGACGACAAGGACGTCAACCGGGTCGGCGCGATCATCAAGTCGATGACGCCCGCCGAGCGGACCGACCCGAAGATCATCAACGGCTCGCGCCGGCTGCGCATCGCCAAGGGCGCGGGCGTCCAGGTCGGCGAGGTCTCCAGCCTGGTCGAGCGGTTCTTCGACGCCCGCAAGATGATGTCGGCGATGGCCTCCGGCAAGGGGATCCCCGGCATGCCCGGCATCCCCGGCATGGGTGGCGGCGGCAAGCGCTCCGGCAAGAAGGCGCCCGTCGCCAAGGGCAAGCGCAAGAGCGGCAACCCGCTCAAGCGGGCCCAGGAGGAGGCGGCGGCCGCCGAGCGCAAGGCGCTCGGGCCGGGCCAGGGCGGCGGCAACGCGTTCGGCCTCCCGGCGGGCAAGGGGCCGTCGGACTTCGAACTCCCCAAGGAGTTCAAGGACCTGCTGTAAGCGGCAGGCGGCAGCGACGACAGGGGCGCGTGCGGAGCCACTCCCACGCGCCCCCGGTTTTTCCGCACCCGCGCGGCTCTCCACGGCCGGTGCCGGTGCGTTCCGCGGCGACAAAAGCCTTGCGCGATGATGACTGCCATGCGCGTAACGATCCGAGCCCCTCGCCCCGATGACGTCGTCCCCTACTCCGATGCGGTGCGGCGCTCCGCCGAGCACATCGGGCGGTGGAACCCGGTGGAGCCGGACGGGCTGCCCGACCTGTTGAGCCGTCAGGGGGCCGGCCTGCGGACCTTCCTGATCCTCGACCGGGAGACCGGCGGCCTGGTCGGCAAGTGCAACGTGGCGAACATCGTGATGGCCCGGTTCTGCAACGGCGTGCTGGGCTACGACTCGTACGTGCCGTTCGTCGGGACGGGCCGGATGTCGGAGGGCATGCGGCTGGTGGTCGAGCGCTGCTTCGCGCCGGCCGAGCAGGGCGGGCTGGGGCTGCACCGGCTGGAGATCAACGTGCAGCCGGACAACGAGCGTTCGGTGGCGATGGCGCGCCGGCTGGGGTTCCGGCACGAGGGGTTCACGCCGCGGATGCTGTTCCTGCAGGGCGCGTGGCGCGACCACGAGCGGTTCGCGCTGACGGCGGAGGAGTGGCCGACGCCGGAGCGGTGAGGCCGGTGCGGCGTTGCGCACCGACCGACGGACGGAATGTCCGTATTGTCCGACAGGTGAGCAACCCCGTGCCGCCGCGCCAGACCCCCGACCAGCCCTGGCGGTCCGAGGGGGCGCCGCCCCCTCCGCCGCCGAAGAAGAAGATGCCGGGCGGCTGGACGGGCCTGATCCTCACCGCCCTGGTGGTGTTCCTGCTGTCCGACGTGCTGCTGAGCTTCTTCGGCAACGGCGAGTCCACCACGATCTCGTACACCGAGTTCAACAAGCAGCTGAACAGCGGAAACGTCACCAAGATCTACTCCAAGGGCGACTCCATCGAGGGCACCCTGAAGGACAAGCAGCCCAAACCGGACGGCGGCAAGGGAAACTACACCGAATTCACCACCCAGCGCCCGGCGTTCGCCAACGACGACCTCTGGGGCACCCTCCAGTCGCACAACGTCGAGGTGACCGCCCGGCCGGTGGTGCAGCAGCGCAGCTTCCTGGCCAACCTGCTGATCTCGCTCGCCCCGATGCTGCTGCTGATCGGCGTCTGGGTGTTCCTGGCCCGCCGGATGGCCGGCGGCCTCGGCGGCGGCGCACTCGGCCGCAAGGCCCCGCCGAAGCCGGTGGACACCACCCAGGGCAGGCGCACCACGTTCAAGGACGTCGCGGGCATCGACGAGGTGCAGGCCGAACTCGGCGAGGTCGTCGACTTCCTGAAGAACCCCCAGGCCTACCGCCGGCTCGGCGCGAAGATGCCGCGCGGCGTCCTGCTGTCCGGCCCGCCCGGCACCGGCAAGACGCTGCTCGCCCGGGCCGTCGCCGGCGAGGCGAACGTCCCGTTCTTCTCCGCCTCGGCGTCCGAGTTCATCGAGATGATCGTCGGCGTCGGCGCCAGCCGGGTCCGCGACCTGTTCACCGAGGCCCGCAAGGTCGCCCCCGCGATCGTCTTCATCGACGAGATCGACACCATCGGCCGCCAGCGCGGCGGCGGTGGCGGCATGGGCGGCCACGACGAGCGCGAGCAGACGCTCAACCAGATCCTCACCGAGATGGACGGGTTCACCGGCTCCGAGGGCGTGATCGTCATCGCCGCCACCAACCGCGCCGAGGTCCTCGACCCCGCCCTGCTGCGGCCCGGCCGCTTCGACCGGCGGATCACCGTCAGCCCGCCCGACCGGGCCGGCCGCGAACAGATCCTGCGGATCCACGCCCGCGACGTCCCGCTGGCCGAGGGCACCGACCTGGACGCCGTCGCCCGCACCACCCCCGGCATGACCGGCGCCGACCTCGCCAACCTGGTCAACGAGGCCGCGCTGCTCGCCGTCAAGAACCAGCAGGACTCGGTCGACCAGGAGAACCTCTCCGAGGCCCTGGAGAAGGTCCAACTCGGTGCCGTACGACCACTGGTGATGCCCCAGCAGGAACGCCAGCGCACCGCCTACCACGAGTCCGGGCACGCCCTGCTCGGCATGCTCCAGCCCGGCGCCGACCCCGTCCGCAAGGTCACCATCGTGCCGCGCGGCCGCGCCCTCGGCGTCACCCTGTCCACCCCCGACACCGACCGCTACTCGTACACCGAGCCCTACCTGCGCGGCCGGATCATCGGCGCGCTCGGCGGCATGGCCGCCGAGCAGGTGGTGTACGGCGTGGTCACCACCGGCGCCGAGAGCGACCTCGAACAGCTCACCACCATCGCCCGCTCCATGGCCGGCCGCTGGGGCATGAGCGACCGGGTCGGCCGGGTCACCGCGATCCCCAACGACAGCCAGTCCCCGTACGGACTGGCCGCCGCCCCCACCACCCTGGACGCCGTCGACGAGGAGGCCCGCCGGATCGTCGCCGAATGCTGGCAGGAGGCCCTCGCCCTGCTGCACCGGCACCGCGACCGCCTCGACTCCCTCGCCGCCGCCCTGCTGGAGGCCGAGACCCTCGACGAGGAAGCCGCCTACGCCGCCGCCGGACTCAGCCGCAACTAGCGCCGGCCGGCCGGACGCCCGCGGCCCAGCGGAACTCGTCCACCATCCGCACCGAGCCGTCCGGCCGCAGGAACGGATGCAGCGCCTCCTCCAACTCCTTGGCCACCAGCGCCGCCCCCGCCTGCCGTTCCGCCCGGTCGAACAGGCCGGTCGCCAGCAGACCGCGGACCGCCGAGTCCAGACCCGGGTACGCGAACGGGCAGGCCACCCGGCCCGACGCGGACGGGCGCAGACCCGCGGCGGCCAGCAGCGGCTCCAGCCCGCCCGGCGCGGCCGCGGCCCGGACGCCCGCCGGGGCGTGCCGGTGCGCCACCTCCAGCACCGCGGTGCTCTCGCAGCGCTCCGCCGGGCCCCGGTCCGCGACCACCAGCAGCCCGCCGGGGAGCGTGCGCTGCGCCGACCAGGCGACCAGCGCGGGCGTCGGCGGCTGCTCGAAGACCGTCACCAGGGAGTGCGCCGGCCGGGGGACGGGGTGCGCCGAACGGGTGATGCTCCCGCCGGGCGCCACCTGCAGTCCGCGGGCCGCCGCGAGTTCCCGCAGTTCGTCGTCCCACTCCACCCCCGCGACCTGCGCGCCGCGCCCCTCGGCGAGCAGCAGCGCCAGCCCGGACCGGCAGCCCACCCCGAGCAGGCTGGTCGCCGGGCCGACCTCCAGCCGCCGGTAGACGTCCAGGTAGAGGGGCACGAGCATGCGCTCCTGGATCTCCGCCCAGTCCCGCGCCCGACCCCGCCGCTCCGCCGGACCGGCCGCTCCGACCCGGTCCACGGTGCTGCCGGTCACCTGCGCTGAAGCCATCGCGGCCTCCCAATCGGTCCACGTCGGTCCTCGGAATCGGCTGCGTCTGCCGCAGCCCGGCACCCCCCGGCCCCTCTCAGCGAACAGCGGGTCGCCGCCGTCGTCCAGAGGGGTGCAGGCAGGTGTCCGCGCGCCGCGGGTGTGCGCCCCGGGGTGTGCGCGGGCGTACCGCCGCCCCGGCCGCGGCCCCGGGCGGGCGGAAACGGATTCACAGTCCGGCCGCCGCTCCCCGTACCATTCGGCCCATGGCTAAGGCACCCGTTCTCACCCCCCAGGCGGAAGACTTCCCCCGCTGGTACCAGGACCTCATCAACAAGGCAGAGCTGGCCGACAACGGTCCGGTGCGGGGCACCATGGTCATCCGACCGTACGGCTACGGCCTGTGGGAGCGGATGCAGCAGGAGATGGACGCCCGGATCAAGAAGGCCGGCGCCCAGAACGCGTACTTCCCGATGTTCATCCCGCAGTCGTACCTGACCAAGGAAGCCGAGCACGTGGAGGGCTTCGCCCCCGAGCTCGCGGTGGTCACCCACGGCGGCGGCAAGGAGCTCGAGGAGCCGGTCGTCGTCCGGCCCACCTCCGAGACGATCATCAACGAGTACTTCTCCAAGTGGGTGCAGAGCCACCGCGACCTGCCGCTGCTGATCAACCAGTGGGCCAACGTGGTCCGCTGGGAGCTCCGCCCGCGCGTCTTCCTGCGCACCACCGAGTTCCTCTGGCAGGAGGGCCACACCGCCCACGCCACCTACGAGGACGCCCGCGCGTACGCCTCGCGCATCCACACGGACGTCTACGGCGACTTCATGACCAACGTCCTCGGCATCGACGTGGTGCTCGGCCGCAAGACCGCCAAGGAGCGCTTCGCCGGCGCCATCAACACCCTCACGCTCGAAGGCATGATGGGCGACGGCAAGGCCCTGCAGATGGGCACCAGCCACGAGCTGGGCCAGAACTTCGCCAAGGCCTTCAACACCACGTACCAGCTGCAGGGCGCCGAGCGCGAGTTCGTCTGGCAGACCTCCTGGGGCGTCTCGACCCGCATGGTCGGCGGCCTGATCATGTCCCACGGCGACGACAACGGTCTGCGGGTTCCGCCGCGGCTGGCCGCCGTCCAGGTCGTGGTCCTGGCCATCAAGGGCGAGGACGCGGTGCTGGCCAAGGTCCGCGAGATCGGCGCCCAGCTGGAGGCCGCCGGCGTCCGCGTGGTCGTCGACGACCGCACCGACACCCCGTTCGGCCGCCGCGCCGTCGACTGGGAGCTCAAGGGCGTTCCGCTGCGCATCGAGGTCGGCCCGCGCGACCTGGAGGCCGGCACCGCGATGCTGGTCCGCCGGATCGCCGGCGGCAAGGAGCCGGTCCAGGCCGACTCCCTGGCCGCGGTCGTCCCCGGCATCCTCGAGGAGGACCAGGCGCAGCTGCTCCGCGAGTCCCGCGAGCGCCGCGAGGCCCGCACCGTCGACGTGAAGACCATCGACGAGGCCGTCGAGGCCGCCGCCACCGGCTGGGGCCGGATCTCCTGGGCCGACCTCGGCCCGGAGGGCGAGGCGAAGTTGGCCGAGCAGGGTGTGTCGGTCCGCTGCCTGGTCGCTGCCGACGGCACCGTGCCGGCCACCGACGACCAGGACGGCAACCTCGCCCTGGTGGCCCGCGCGTACTGATCCGCGACCACCGCGAACGTCCCCGGGCCGTGCCCGGGGACGTTTCCGCGAGGCCACTGCCGCGATGAGCTGCGGAAGCCCGGGTTGACCCCGACAATTCCCGAACCCCGGTTCGTGTGCTGGCAGTTGAGACTACTCACCAGTCAACTCCCGGGAGTACCTGACAAGCGGTACGGTATACGGCCCGTGGCCCTGTCAATTTTCGGACAGGTCGCGGGCCGTCCGTCGTGGGGATGTTGGGCTCCGCGGCGGGTGCCGAGAGCCCGGCGACCCCGCCGGGCCCAAACGTGCAGGGGGTTGGTCTTGCGTCAGTTCGGAACCGCGCAATTCGCGTGCGGAAGTGCATTCCTGAGAGTCCGCTGGGAATTCCCGGAGCACGGGGCCCGGCGGAACATCGGCTCTCTCCCCATCGTTGGTACAGCGTGAGCACGACACAGCCCCTCGTCCTTGCGGCCGAACTGGCCGCCGCCTGGAGCGACATCCAGGCCCACCACCGGGACCTGCCCGACCTGGCGTCTCCCGAGGCGCTGATCGGCGAGTCCTCGTCGGCCTGCGGCACCCAGCTCAACTTCGAGCGCCTGCTGCACGAGGCCGCGCACGGCCTGGCCGCCGCCCGGGAGATCCGCGACACCTCGCGGGCCGGTCGCTACCACAACCGCCGCTTCCTGCTGCTCGCCTCCGAGCTGGGCCTCGCCCACCCGGTCGAGCCGCACGCCAGCAGCGGCTTCTCCCAGGTGACGATGGGGCACGAGACCCGCGAACGCTACGCCGAGACCATCGAGCGTCTCGACCGCGCGCTCGGGGCGCACCAGCTCGCCGTCGCCGGCGAGGGCAACCACCGCGCCTTCCGCGGACCGGCCGCACGGCACGGGTCCTCGGGCGGCGGCGTCCGGGTCAAGGCGGTGTGCGGCTGCGGCCGCAACGTCCGCGTCGTCCCGTCCGTGCTGGCGCAGGCCTCGATCGTCTGCGGCGCCTGCCAGCAGCCGTTCAAGATCGCTTGATCCGGGCCGCGGGCGGGGTGCCCGCGGACCGGCCGAGAGTCGACCGGCCCCCTCGCCGGGGGACGGTCGACGCCACACCTCCCTCCGGGGCGCGCTGCCTTCGGGTTGTCCAGCTTTCGGGCCGTACTGTCTCCGGGGCACACGGCCTTCGGGCCGTACCGCCTTCGGGCTGCATGACCTTCGAGTCGTACCGCCTTCGGGCCGTACCGCCGGAGCGGAACGCCTTCGGGAGTGCTGCTGTCGCCCGGGCCGAGCGGCCCGATGACGCCCAAGAGGTCCTGCCGAACCGTGCGGGGGCGCGGTCCGGGGGACCTCCGCCATGTGGCAGAATGGACAGCTGAGTACTCGGCAGCCAGGCAGGACCCTCTCTCCCAACGGCTGGCGTGTCCCTTGAACGGCACCTCGCGCCGCAGCCCCACGCGGCGGAGCGCTGCTCACCCACGTCAAAACCAGGAGAATCCACACCCGTGGCTGTCAAGATCAAGCTGAAGCGTCTGGGCAAGATCCGCTCCCCGCACTACCGCATCGTCGTCGCCGACTCGCGCACCAAGCGTGACGGCCGCGCGATCGAGGAGATCGGCATCTACCAGCCGACCTACAACCCCTCGAAGATCGAGGTCGACAGCGACCGCGCCCAGTACTGGCTGTCCGTCGGCGCCCAGCCGACCGAGCCGGTCCTCGCCATCCTCAAGCTGACCGGCGACTGGCAGAAGTTCAAGGGCCTGCCGGCTCCGGAGCCGCTGAAGGTCGCCGAGCCCAAGGTCGAGGACTTCTCGCACCTGTTCGCCAAGGCCGTCGCCGGCTTCGAGGACGCCACCACCGGTGTCGCCATCACCCCGAAGGCCAAGAAGTCGGACAAGGCTGACGAGGCCGAGGCCGCTTCCACCGAGGCCTGAGCATGATCGAGGAAGCCCTCGATCACCTGGTGAAGGGCATCGTCGAGCACCCCGACGAGGTGCAGGTCCGCTCGCGCAACCTGCGCCGCGGTCACACCATCGAGGTGCGGGTGCACCCCGACGACCTCGGCAAGGTGATCGGCCGGGGCGGCCGCACGGCTCGCGCGCTGCGCACCGTGGTCGGCGCCCTCGGCGGTCGCAACGTCCGGGTCGACCTGGTCGACGTGGACAGCCTCCGCTGACTCCTCGGTCGACCGGCAACGTCAACCGACAGGTCGACCACCGGGTTTCCGGACCGGCCGGGACGCATCCGTCCCGGCCGGTCCTTCCCGTTTTCCGGGTTCCGTTCGGGCCTTTTCGGCTCTCGGGTCGGCTCCCGGGTCGGCTCCCGTTTCCGGGGCCCCTCCCGGTTCCGGAGCTCTTTCCGCTTTCGGGGCTCTTCCCGATCCGGGGCACGTCCCGTTTCCGGGGCCCTTCGAATTCCTCGGGTTCCTTCGAACCTCCCCTCACTCATTCCAACCAGGCTCATCTCGCGCATCTCAGGAGAACGATCACCGTGCAGCTCGTCGTCGGGAAGATCGGCCGTGCCCACGGCATCCGCGGGGACGTCAGTGTCGAGGTCCGCACCGATGAGCCCGAGCTGCGGCTCGGGCCCGGCGCGGTCCTCCTCACCGACCCGGCCGGCATCGGACCGCTGACCGTCGAGTCCGGCAAGGTGCACAGCGGACGACTGCTGCTGCGCTTCGCCGGCATCAAGGACCGCACCGCCGCGGAGGCGCTGCGCGGCACCTTCCTGATCGCCGAGGTCGACCCGGACGAGACCCCCGACGATCCCGACGAGTACTACGACCACCAGCTCATCGGTCTGGACGTCGTCCTCACCGACGGCACCCTGATCGGCGAACTCACCGAGGTCGTCCACCTGCCCTACCAGGACCTGCTCACCGTCCAGCGCCCCGACGGCACCGAGGTCCTCATCCCCTTCGTCGAGCAGATCGTCCCCGTCATCGACCTGGACGAGCAGCGCGCCGTCATCACCCCGCCGCCCGGCCTGATCGACCCCGCCGACGCGATCGTCGCCTCGACGCGGGAGGACGCGGGGGACGCGGGGGACACTGAGGGCGTGGAGGACGCGGAGGGCGCGGGGGAGACGGCGGACACGGAGACCGGGGAGGGCGCTTCGGCGGGTGGGGACGCCGAGGGTGCGGGCGAGGGTGCTGCGGCGGGCGACTCGGACAGCTCGGGTGGCTCCCACGGCCCCGCCGGGTCCGACGGCTCGACGGGGGGCGCGGCGTGACCGACATGCGGATCGACGTCGTCACGATCTTCCCCGAGTACCTGGAGCCGCTGAACGTCTCGCTGGTCGGCAAGGCGCGGGCCCGCGGTCAGCTCGACGTGCACCTGCACGACCTGCGCTCGTGGACCACCGACATCCACCGCACCGTGGACGACACCCCCTACGGCGGTGGCCCCGGCATGGTGATGAAGCCCGAACCGTGGGGCGCCGCGCTGGACGCCGTCCTCGCCGCCGGCCCCGAGGGCGAGGTGCCGACCCTGGTGGTGCCCACCCCCAGCGGAAGGTCGTTCACCCAGGAACTCGCCCAGGACCTGGCCTCCCGCAGCTGGCTGGCCTTCGCGCCCGCCCGCTACGAGGGCATCGACCGGCGGGTCATCGAGGAGGCTGCGACCCGGATGCCTGTGGTCGAAGCCTCCATCGGTGACTACGTGCTGGCCGGCGGCGAGGTCGCCGTGCTGGTGATGGTCGAGGCGATCGCCCGCCTGCTGCCCGGCGTGCTCGGCAACGCCGAGTCGCACCGGGACGATTCCTTCGCCCCCGGCGCCATGGCCGACCTGCTGGAGGGCCCGGTGTACACCAAGCCCGCCGAGTGGCGCGGCCGGGAGGTGCCGGAGGTCCTGCTCAGCGGCCACCACGGGAAGATCGCCCAGTGGCGGCGCGAGCAGGCCTTCGCCCGCACCCTCGCCAACCGCCCCGACCTGGTTGCCCGTTGGCAGCGCGACGCGTTCACCAAGAAGGAGCGCGAAGCGCTCAGCGTCCTGGGCCTGGCCTGGGACGAAGCCGCCGGCCGATTTCGGTCTGCGGCAGAGCCTGTGGAAGAATAGGCGACTGCTGTCTGTCGCCCGGCTCCCCTCGTGGGAGCCAGTGGACCGGTGCCCCCGCCACGGGGGGTTCACCGCCAGCCGAAGCGGCCCGCAGCACCACCCAGTTGAGACGAATTTCCGTGGGCGGCCCGTGGCGCCTGCGATGGAGAGCAACGATGAGCAACAAGCTCGCTGCTGTCGACGCGGCCTCGCTGCGTACCGACATCCCCGCCTTCCGCCCCGGCGACACCCTGAAGGTGCACGTCCGAGTCATCGAAGGCAACCGCTCGCGCGTCCAGGTCTTCCAGGGCGTTGTCATCCGTCGTCACGGCGCCGGCATCGGTGAGACCTTCACCGTTCGCAAGGTCAGCTTCAACGTCGGCGTCGAGCGCACCTTCCCGGTGCACACCCCGGTCGTCGAGAAGATCGAGGTCGTGACCCGCGGTGCGGTCCGCCGCGCCAAGCTGTACTACCTGCGCGACCTCCGCGGCAAGGCCGCGAAGATCAAGGAGAAGCGCGACGCGTGATCGCGCAGGCTCGACGGGGTCGGCCCACCGACCGGTTTAGACCGGGAGGATAAGCTCACCCCCGATGAGCACGCACGAGCCACCGACGGACCGCGACGGCAGTCCCGAACCCACGGGTACGGACACACCGGCGCGGTCCGTTGTCGTTTCCCGGGATGCGGCCGGGGCCGGGGCTGACGCTCGGGCTGCGGGCGGTCGGGAGGGTGACGCCGGTGCCGGTGCCGGTGCCGGTGCCGGTGCTGGTGCTGGTGCTGGTGCGGGTGCGGGTAACGGTGCCGACGCCGGGGCAGACGCAGACACTGGCGTGGGCGTGGACTCTCACGCCGAGGGCAACGCCGACGGTGCCAGCGAGGACGAGGGCGAGGGCGAGGACGAGGGCGGGCGGCGGTGGTCGCGCGACCTGCTGTGGATCGGCGCGGTGTGCGTGGCCGCGCTGCTGCTGGTGAACGCCTTCGTGGCCCGGCCGTTCGCGGTGCCCTCCGGTTCCATGGAGGGGACGCTGCAGCCCGGGGACCGGGTCCTGGTCAACCAGCTCGCCTACGCCTTCGACGGGCAGCCGCAGCGGGGAGACGTGGTGGTCTTCGACGGCATCGGCTCCTTCCTGCCGTACCAGGCCGAACCGTCCGGAGTGAAGCGGCTGCTGACCAGGGCCGGACTGGCCCCGGCTGGCGACACCGTCTACGTGAAGCGGGTGATCGGTGTCGGCGGCGACCGCATCACCTGCTGCGGCTCCGACGGCCGCCTGCGGATCAACGGGGTGCCGCTGGACGAGAGCGCGTACCTGCTCCCCGGTGACGCACCGTCGGCTGTACCGTTCGACATCGTGGTTCCTTCCGGCAAGTTGTGGGTGATGGGCGACCACCGCAGTGCGTCCCGCGACTCCCGGGACCACCTCGGCGAGCCCGGCGGCGGCACCGTTCCCGTGGACCGGGTGATCGGCCGCGTCGACTGGCTGCTGTTCCCCCTCGGACGGACGACGTCGCTCGACCGGCCGGCGGCATTCGCCGCGATAGAGGGGACTGGTGGCCATGGGGAGCAGAGGTAGACCCCGAGCCGCTGCGGACGGCACAGCCGACTCCGGCCACCGAGCCCACCAGCCCCACGATGCGCACCGCGAGCTGGACCGTGAGCAGGGCCGCGAGCTGGATGGCGAGCTGCCGGAATCCGTGTACCGGCCCGCCGGAATCGCTGCAGGAGGTGTCGGCGACACTACCGACGAGGTGGGCAAGGCCAGTGGGGCCGAAGGGACTTGGGCCGGCAGTGCAGTCGGGGGCGCCGGAAGAGTCGACGGAGGCGGTCCACCTGGTGCAGTTGCTGGAGCCGGTGGGCTCGACGGGGTGACCCAGAGCGGCGGGGGCGGTGCCGAGGGGCGACCCGTCCGGGGGCGGGCCGAGCGGCGGCGCACCGCCAAGCGTGCCGCCCGCCGCGGACGTCGCTCCGTGCTGCGTGAACTGCCGGTGATCGTGCTCGTGGCACTGGTCATCGCGGTGGTGCTGAAGACCTTCCTGGTCCAGGTGTTCGTGATTCCCTCCGGTTCGATGGAACCGACCCTGCAGGTCGGCGACCGCGTCCTGGTCGACAAGTTCACCCCGTGGTTCGGCTCGGAGCCGGAGCGCGGCGAGGTGGTGGTGTTCAAGGACCCGGGCGGCTGGCTGGAGAGCGACCACAAGCCGTCCACGGACGGGACAGTGGTGCGGCACGTCAAGTCGGTGTTCTCCGCTGTGGGTGTCCTTCCTTCCGATGATGAACGGGACTTGATCAAGCGGGTGATCGGTGTTGGCGGCGACACCGTGGAGTGCTGCGACGCCCAGGGCCGGCTGAGCGTGAACGGCACTCCGCTGGAGGAGCCGTACGTTGCGCCCGGCAACGTGCCCTCGCGGATCACCTTCAAGGTGACGGTCCCTCAAGGGCGGCTGTGGGTGATGGGTGATCACCGCGATCTGTCCGCGGACTCCCGCTACCACATGGGCAATCCGGGTGCCGGGACGGTGCCGGTGGCGAATGTGGTCGGTCGCGCCTTCGTGGTCGCATGGCCGCTCTCCCACTTCGGTCAACTGAGTGTTCCCGATTCACTCTCCTCCTTGCCGGTGCGGGTGGCAGGATCGTCGGCCGTCGGGCCGATTCCTGCGGAACCCCCGCTCGTTATGGGTGTGTTGGGCGTCCTTCCGGTCGTCGTCCGGCGGTGGAGGTCGCACCGGCGGGCCGGGCCTGTGGCCGACTGACGTTCCGGTCGGCGCGTGGAAGCACCGGCTTGCCGACCGGGAGTGATAGAGAAGTGCTGAAGTGCTCGGTTCCGGCCTGGTGTCGGGCGTGCCCGGGTAGGGCAAGCCAGAGGCGGGTTTTCGATCGATCGCAGACTGTGGTGCCCGCTGTGCGGCACTGGTGAGCGCGGACGCGCAGGCGTCCGCACAGCAGGGAGGAGATGTCGTGGGGGATCTGGTGATCGGTGCCCGCTCAGGTGCTCCGGAGCCCGACGGGGAGCCTTCGGGCAACTCCGAGGGCCGGCCCGCGGAGGACGGAGACGGCCTGCGGGCCGCCGACTCCGGGGCGACGGAGGAGAGCGACGCGGCGCCGAGCCGGGCCAGGAAGGCTCCCAAGCAGCGTTCCTTCTGGAAGGAACTGCCGATCCTGATCGGCATTGCCCTCATCCTGGCCCTGGTGATCAAGACCTTCTTCGTCCAGGCGTTCTCGATTCCGTCGGGCTCGATGGAGAACACGCTCCAGGTCGGCGACCGCGTCCTGGTCGACAAGCTCACTCCCTGGTTCGGCTCGGAGCCGGAGCGCGGCGAGGTGGTGGTCTTCAAGGACCCGGGCGGCTGGCTGAACGACGAGCCCGCCCAGCGCAGCAACAACTCCTTCGTGCGCGGCGTCCAGGACGTCTTCAGCTTCATCGGGCTGATGCCGTCCAGCGACGAGAAGGACCTCATCAAGCGCGTCATCGCCGTCGGCGGCGACACCGTCGAGTGCCAGGGCTCCGGCCCGGTCAAGGTGAACGGCATCGCGCTCGACGAGCCGTACATCTTCGCCGGCAACACCCCGTGCGGGGAGAAGCCGTTCGGCCCGGTCAAGGTGCCCGACGGCCGGATCTGGGTGATGGGCGACCACCGCGCCAACTCCCTGGACTCCCGGTACCACATGGACCAGCCGGGCGGCGGCACCGTGCCGGTCGGGAACGTCGTCGGCCGCGCGTTCGTGGTGGCCTGGCCGATCGGCGACTGGGCGACGCTGCCCGTCCCCGACACCTTCGACCAGAAGGGCCTGGCGGCCGGCGGGCCGCTCGCCCCGTCCCTGGCGGGCGCGGCCCTGGCCGCCCCCGCCGTGTGGTGGGTCCGCAAGCGCCGTCGCTGACCGGGCGCAGACCGGCCGCGAGTGACTCTTGCGCGGGCCGTGGTACTCGTGAGTAATCTGCTCGCACGTGCCACGGCCCGCAGTGCTGTCCAACCCAGGACGGCGAGGCCCGGGCAGGCACCGAGCGCTCGGCCGGAGCGCGTGAGCGCCAGGAGAGGGCGAAGCCGATGAGCAGCGTCGCGGAGCGGACCCAGCCCACCGGGGCCAGACCGGCCGGACGCCGGAGCCCGGCGTCGATCGTGCAGAGCCTGGTGATCGCCATCGGGTTCGTGATGCTGGTCGGCGGGTTCGGCGTGCTGGCCGTCCAGTACCGGCCCTACAAGATCCCGACCGGCTCGATGAGCCCCACCCTGGAGAGCGGCGACACCGTCCTCGCCCACACTGCCGACGGGAAGTCGACCGGCCGGGGCGACATCGTGGTCTTCCAGGACCCGGACTGGGGCAACGTCACTCTGGTGAAGCGGGTGGTCGCGCTCGGCGGCGACACCGTCTCCGGCGACCGCGAGGGCCGGATCAGCGTCAACGGCCGCCAGGTGAACGAGCCCTACCTGGAGAAGGCTTCGGTGCTGGCCACCGCGTTCTCCGTGACGGTGCCCGAGGGGCGGCTGTTCGTGCTCGGCGACTTCCGCGGGAACTCGCTGGACTCGCGCAGCCACCTGGACGTGGCCTTCGGGTCCGTTCCCGCCTCCGGAGTGAAGGCGCGCGTCGAAGCGGTGATCCAGCCGCTGTCGCGGGCGAGGCTGGAGGGGCGCACCGCGGCCTTCGACGAACTGGGTGCGCCGAGTGCTCACCAGGCAGGTGTCCTGATGCCCGCCACGTGGACGTCGGTCGGTGGGGCGGCCCTGATCGTGCTCGCCTCGGCGGCGGGCTGGACGGTTTCGCTCAGCCGCAAGCTGCGGGGGCGGCGGAAGGCCTGAACCGGGGGCCGGAGGCACGCCGGGGCCGGCCCGGAAACGTGCGCAGAACCTCAGGACGGAGCTGAACCAGGTGGCGGTCGAGCGTCGCAGAGCCGTCCGCGTGCTGCTGCTGGACCCGGACGGCCGCGTCCTGCTGCTGCACGGGACCGATCCGGCCGTGCCGGGCACCGACTGGTGGATCACCCCGGGCGGCGGCGTCGAGCCGGGCGAGAGCCCGTCCGAGGCGGCCCGGCGCGAGCTGGGCGAGGAGATCGGGCTGACCGAGGTGGAGTGGGGACCGCTGGTCGCGTACGGCATGGTGAGGTTCTCCTTCCGAGGCAGGGACTACGAGCAGGAACAGTTGTTTCACCTGGCCCGCACCGGGCGTGGCGAGGTGTCACTGCGGCAGAGCGGGGCTGAGGAGCACGCTCTGCTGCTGGCTGTCCGCTGGTGGACGGTGGGGGAGTTGAGGACCACCGGGGAGACCGTGTACCCGCTCGGACTGGCCGCGCTGGTGGAGCGGGTTCTGACGGAAGGGCCGCCAGAACCGCCAGTACGGCTCTGAGCACGGGCCCGGTGGTCCACAATGGGGTGGACGTGACGAGTGAGGGGACGCTTGGAATGAGTGCCGAAGACCTCGAGAAGTACGAGACCGAGATGGAGCTGAAGCTCTACCGGGAGTACCGGGATGTCGTCGGCCTGTTCAAGTACGTGATCGAGACCGAACGGCGTTTCTATCTGACGAACGACTACGACCTGCAAGTGCACTCGGTGCAGGGCGAAGTGTTCTTCGAGGTTTCGATGGCGGATGCGTGGGTCTGGGACATGTACCGACCGGCCCGGTTCGTTCGGAAGGTCCGCGTGCTGACTTTCAAGGACGTGAACATCGAGGAGTTGGCCAAGAGCGATCTGGAGCTGCCCTCGGACGACTCCGCGTTCGGGAACTGACCGCTGCGGCTGAACGGCCGACCCGGGAGCGCCCCGGACCAGAGGCCGGGGTGGGCGATCGGAACGGCGCGGCCGACCGCGCCCTTCCCTCCGGGCGACCGCACCAGGATGAGCTGCGGCGATGCCCGGGCCACCGAGACTGGTCGCGGTGACCGCCGGCTGTCCAGCGCATTTTTGGGTTTCTCACTCGAACGAGCGAGCTAAGTTATCCACAGGCCCGAGTTATCCACAGGCCTGGCGATTTCGCTGGCCCACCTCCCGCCCCTGACGGCAACCTTCCGGCCGGAGGTGATTGCCGTGCAGAATCCCAACAAGATTTCCACCAACGGCCTCGGACGCTACGGCGAGGAGGTCGCCGCCCGCCGGCTCACGGAGGGCGGCCTGTGCATCCTGGAGCGCAACTGGCGCTGCGCCGAGGGCGAGCTCGACATCGTCGCGCTGGACGGGGACACCCTCGCGGTCTGTGAGGTGAAGACCAGGTCCGAGCGCGGCTTCCAGCAGCCGTCCGAGGCGATCGACCACGTCAAGGCCGACCGACTGCGACACCTCGCCGAGCGCTGGATGGCGGAGCGCTGGCCGGTGCACTTCTCGCGCCTGGTGCTGGCCGCCGCGCGGGCCGGGGGCGGCGCGCCACCGGACGAATCCGCCGTCGGCGGTCCGGCGCCCCCGCCTCCCGGCGGGGTGCGCATCGACCTTGTCGCGGTGGTCAACCCCCTCAAGGGCGCCGCCGCGGTCGAGCACCTGCGCGGGGCGGTGTGAGATGGCCTTCGCCCGCACCTGCTCGGTGGCCCTGGTCGGGGTGGACGGCGTCGTCGTCGAGGTCCAGGCCGACCTCGAACCCGGACTCGCAGCCTTCAGCTTGGTGGGCCTCGCCGACAAGGCCCTCCTCGAAGCCCGCGACCGGGTCCGCGCAGCCGTCTCCAACAGCGGCGAGAAGTGGCCGCTGCGCAAGCTCACCGTGGGCCTCACCCCGGCCTCCGTACCCAAGAGCGGCAGCGGGTACGACCTGGCCGTGGCCTGTGCCGTACTGGCAGCCGCCGAACGGCTCGACCCCGCGTCGATCGACGGCCTGCTGATCATCGGTGAGCTCGGACTCGACGGCCGCGTACGCCCGGTGCGCGGCGTCCTGCCCGCCGTGCTCGCGGCGGCGGACGCCGGCTACCGGCAGATCGTGGTCGCCGAACAGACCGCAGCCGAAGCCGAGTTGGTACCCGGAGTCTCCGTCCTCGGGGTGCGGAGCCTGCGACAACTCATCGCCATCCTCACCAACGCCCCGGTCCCCGACGAACCGCCCGACCTCTCCACCGGCCGCCCCGACTCCTCGTACGCCGGACTCCTGCTCCCCGGTCTCGGCGTCCGCGACGTCACCTCCGAGCAGTCCTGCCGACCCGACCTCGCCGACGTGGCCGGGCAGTACGAAGCCAGGCAGGCCCTGGAGATCGCCGCGGCGGGCGGCCACCACCTGTACCTGAAAGGACCGCCCGGAGCCGGCAAGACCATGCTGGCCGAACGGCTCCCTGCGCTGCTCCCGCCACTCACCCAGGCCGAAGCCCTCGAAGTGACCGCGATCCACTCCGTGGCAGGGCTGCTCCCACCCGACCGCCCGCTGATCGACACCGCGCCCTACTGCGCACCGCACCACTCGACCACCATGCCCGCCATCGTGGGTGGCGGGACGGGCCTGCCCCGGCCCGGCGCCGTCTCCCTCGCCCATCGCGGCGTGCTCTTCCTCGACGAGGCACCCGAATTCCCGGTCCGGGTCCTCGACGCCCTGCGCCAACCCCTGGAGTCGGGGGAGGTGATGATCGCCAGAGCCGCGGGCTCGATGCGGCTGCCCGCCCGGTTCCTGCTCTGCCTGGCCGCCAACCCCTGCCCCTGCGGCCGCTATTCACTGAGAGGAGAAGGCTGCGAATGCACACCCGTCATGGTCAACCGCTACCAGGCGAGACTGTCGGGACCGCTGCTCGACCGAGTGGACCTCCAGGTACAGGTTTCCGCGGTCAGCAAGGCCGAGCTGATGCAACAGGGCAGAAACGCCGAGAGCACGGCCACGGTCGCCGAACGCGTGAGGGAGGCGCGCGAACGAGCCGCCGCTCGCCTCGCCGACACCCCGTGGCGGACGAACGCCGAAGTGCCCGGGCACGAACTGCGCACGCGCTGGCAACTCGCACCCGGCTCGCTCACCGACGCCGAGCGTGACCTCGACCGGGGCCTGCTCACCGCCCGAGGCCTCGACCGGATCCTGCGCGTCGCCTGGACGGTCGCCGACCTCGCCCGCAGGCCCCGCCCCACCCGCGCCGACGTCCAGACCGCGCTGACCCTGCGCACCGGAGTCCAGCGCTCCACCCGCCCGACCGACCGCCGACCCGACCCCTACGGCGACGTGGACGCCGACCTCGGCGCCGAGTCCTGAGCGGCCGTCACCTGGCTGCCCGTCAGCGACTCGGACTCGCTCCACCCTGGGGTCGCCACTGACCCGCCGGGCAACCACTACAGGAGGAGACCCCATGACCGCAGTTCCCCTGCCTCAGCACGCCGATCCCGATGTCCCACCGATGCTCCCGCCGACGATTGGAGGCCCGGCCCGGGACGGCGGCACCCTGAATCCGCGCGCCGGACTTCACCTGCCCGGCGGCCCCACCCCGCCGGGCCCACCCGAGGATCCCTGTCCGCCCCGCCCGCCCGACGCCCCGCCACCGTGCGAGGGCAACGACCGGCTGCGCCACCTGATCCGGGGAGCCGGCCCGCCCGCCCCCCACCGGTCGAGCCTGGACGCCCCGGGCGCCCGCCCGCCGGCAATGGACGCCGCGGTCGACACAGGTCACACGCCGCCGAACGCGACGACGAACCGGCACTGTGCGGCCGAACCTGTCGCCGTGGGTCATTCCACCCGTACGGGGCCGTCCCGGAGCGACCGCCGGGTGATCCGGCCCACGCATTGGGCCGCAGCGGCGGTCACGCCGGGCCCGCCCGAACCCGAGCGGGTGGCCAGGGCGGCGCTCACCCGCCTGATCGAGCCGGGGGACGCGGCGATCGGCCGGGCGATCCAGCGGCTCGGCGTGGTCCGCCTGGTGCAGGGCTTCTACCGCGGGGCAGCACCGAGCGCGCTGGGGCTCGGAGCGGACCGGATCACCGCCTACCAGGAGCGGCTGCGAAAGTTCAACCCGGCCACGGACCTTGAGCGAATCGCCAAGCTCGGTGGGAAGTTCATCATTCCGGGCGACACCGAGTGGCCGTCCCAACTGAACGACCTCGGCGACGGCAGCCCGGTCGGGCTGTGGGTGCGCGGCCGGCCGGGGCCACGGCTTCCCTCGCTGCGCCTCCTGGCGCTGAGATCGGTCGCCATCGTCGGATCCCGGGCCTGCACCGCATACGGGCGGCACATCGCCGGCCAACTCGGCTCGGAACTGGCCGAGCGCGGCTGGGTGGTGGTCTCCGGAGCCGCGTACGGTGTCGACACGGCGGCCCATCAGGGAGCACTGGCCGTCAACGGGATGACGATCGCGGTCCTCGCCAGCGGAGTTGACATCTGCTACCCGCGTGGGAACGAGGCACTGATCAACCGGATCGGCGACGACGGGCTGCTGGTGAGCGAGCTGGCGCTCGGTATGAACCCGACCAGGTTCAGATTCGTCCTGCGCAACCGGGTGATAGCGGCGCTCACCCGAGGAACCGTCGTGGTCGAGGCCGCGCCGCGCAGCGGGGCGCTCAGCACCGCCCGACGCGCCCGGGACCTCAACCGGCACACGATGGGCGTCCCAGGCCAGGTGACGTCCGAACTCTCGGCGGGCGTCCACGCGTTGATCAGAAGCGGTGCCGCCACGCTGGTCACCAACGGCGCCGAGGTGGGCGAGCTGATCGGCTCGATCGGAGAAGACCTGGCACCCGAACGCGTCGGCCCGATCCTGCCCCGCGACGCGCTGGAGCCGCCGGTGGCCCGGGTCCTGGAGGCGGTGCCGGCGAGCGCGGACGGCGCGCCGGTGCAGCGGGTCGCCCAGTACGCCGCATTGTCCCCGCAGGAGACCGTGCAGCACCTCCACGAGCTGAGCTCGCTGGGCTTCGTCGAGCGGCACGGTGCGCACTGGAGGTTGGTACGACGCAAGTGATCGGTTCTGAGCAGCAGCGGACAAGGTGGGTCGACCGAACGGGGCAGCCCGTCAACAGGAAGGAACCCCAGGTGAGTTGAGAGAGGCGCCGAGACGGCTGAGCTCGGGCGGGCGACAGTCGGTTGCTGGAGTGACCGGGAGATTCCTACATGTCGGGGGAGGTCTGCGCTGGTCGGCGGCCCAGCGGGAGCGGGCGGCCCGACAGCTCCTCGGGGCGCGCGCCGCGACGCGCCGGTGGAGCCGGTCACTGCCACCGGATCGGGCGACGCCCGAGTGGCGGTAGCACTGTGCAGCTACTTGGTCACGCTACGCTCCCTTATGGCGTCCCTATCAGCACATGACTCGGCAGAACGGCGCAGACCAACGCATGCCCACTCACATTCCCGGACACAGGGTGACCGGTGACGGCCGGTCCCCGGACGGGACGGGGGCCGAGACCCGCAACGCCGCGGAGCTGCGGGCCAGGCCCTCGGGAGTCGTGGGAATGACGAGGTCGGGCACCTCCCCGACCACGGCCCCACAGTCCCCGGCCCGTCCCGCCTCGCCCTCCCCCCTTCCCCGTCCCCCCGCCCCGCAGGGGCCGTCGGAGCACCGGCAGAGCTCGGCCCGCTCACCGGCCGAGCGTCCCGGCCACATGCTGCCCTGCCCGCAGACGGCACCACCCGGCGCGCAGGCCAAGACCGGGCCGCGCGGCGACGAGCTCACCGGCAGTCCCGGCAGCCCGCCGGACGGTCCGGTGCCGCTCGGGGGCCAGCGTGCCGAGTACGCGGCCGGTGGTCAGTCCGGCGAAGGCCCGGCCGGAGGGGGCCCGCCGGCGGGGTCGGGCGCGGCCGAAGCGGCCGCCGCGAATGGGCGGCCGGTGCACGGCCAGTCCAAACGCGGCGCGCGGTCAAAGGCGAAGCCTGGGGAGAGCGGAGTACGGAGCTCGCAGGTCCGCAGGCAGGCGAGCGGTCCGGCGGTCGAACGTGCCCCGGATCCCGCCGCCCCGGCAGGGGCGCCGGCGCTGGGCACGCCACAGCCAGAGCCGACGGCCGGCCAGTCCCCGCTGCCGACGGTCGCGATGCCCGCGCCGGCGACTTCCGAGGCACCCGCGGGTACGGGTGGGAGTGCGGACGAGCGGGCCCAGGCCAAGGCGGTCGGCCGGAAGCCGGGTGGGCGCACCGGTGTGACGGTGCCCGCGCCTGCGGCGGCGCCCACGGCCGCAGCCCCGGCGGGTGCGGCGGCCGGGTGGAGCAGTGCGGGTGCCGGTGGAGGGGCGGCGAACCCGGTGCCGGGCAGGGGAGGAGAGCGGGGGAGCGCGAAGGGGACGGACCAGTCGGCGCTGCAGGCGCTGTGGCGCTCGTACAAGGAGACCGGCGATCACGGGCTGCGGGACCAACTGATCCTGCACTACTCGCCGTTGGTGAAGTACGTCGCGGGTCGGGTCGGGGTCGGGCTGCCGGCCAACGTGGAGCAGGCCGACTTCGTGTCCTCGGGGATTTTCGGATTGATCGACGCCATCGAGAAGTTCGACATCGATCGGGCGATCAAGTTCGAGACGTATGCGATCAGTCGGATCCGCGGGGCGATCATCGACGAACTGCGGGCGCTCGACTGGATCCCGCGGTCGGTCCGACAGAAGGCCAAGGCGGTCGAACGGGCTTACGCCACCCTGGAGGCCCGGCTGCGGCGGACGCCGCACGACCCCGAGGTGGCGGCGGAGATGGGCATCGCGCTGGACGAGCTGCACACGATCTTCAGTCAGCTGTCGCTGGCCAACGTGGTGGCGCTCGACGAACTGCTGCACTCGGCGGGCGAGGGCGGCGACCGGCTGACCCTGGTAGAGACGTTGCCGGACAACGGTGCCGACAACCCGGTCGAGATCGCCGAGGACCGCGAGTTGCGCCGCCTGCTGGCCTCCGCGGTCAACACCCTGCCCGAACGGGAGAAGACCGTGGTGACGCTCTACTACTACGAGGGCCTCACGCTCGCCGAGATCGGCCAGGTGCTCGGCGTCACCGAGAGCCGGGTCAGCCAGATCCACACCAAGTCGGTACTGCAACTGCGGGCGAAGATGTCCGACGCCCGCTGACCGCCACAGCCACTCACCGCCCCGCCGGTCGTCCGCCCGGTCGCCGTCCGGCCGTCCGGCCGCCCGGAGGGACGGAGGGACGGAGGGACGGACAAGGCTCGCCCGGACTGACCGGCGGGGTGCGCGGTGTGCGCCCCGCCGGCCGTCGGCGTCCGTAGAGTTGGTGCGTGCCGAAAATCCGGGCGGCCACGGTGGCCGAGCATCGACAGTTGCAGCAGGCAGCACTGTTGGACGCCGCGCGCGTCCTGTTGGCGGAGGGCGGCAGGGAGGCGCTGAACTTCGGCGCCCTCGCCGCGCGTACCGGCCTCGCCAGGTCCTCGGTGTACGAGTACTTCAGGTCCAAGTCGGAGCTGGTGGAAGCGCTCTGCACGGTGGACCTCCCGCTCTGGGCCGCCGAGATCGAAGCCGGCATGGCGGCCAGGGACGGCGCGGCCGAGCGGATCGAGGCGTACGTCCGCGGGCAGTTGGCGCTGGCCGCCGACCCGGTGCACCGCGCCGTGGTGGCCGTCGCCGAGTACGAACTCGACGACGCCGCGCGGACGCGGATCAGGGCGGCGCACACCGGCCTGACCGCGATGGTGGTGCGCACCCTGGAGGAACTCGGCCACGCCAGGCCCGCCGTCGCGGCCTCCCTGCTGCAGGGCGTGGTGGAGGCCGCGGTCCGCCAGATCGCACGGGCCCGGGAGTCCACCGACACAGCGGAGATCGCCGACACGGCGGTGCGGTTCGCCCTGGACGGCCTCCGGCCCGGCAGCGCGGCCGGAGGCACAGTCGACCCCGCGGCCGGAAACCCAGCCGACTCCGCGGCCGGAAACCCAGCTGACCCCGCGACCGGAAACCCAGCTGACCCCGCGACCGGTGCAGCGGTCGGCACCGCCACCGCGGTGGACGACGCACCGGACGAGAACTGGCCGGACGTCAGGGCGGTGTGAGCGGCAGTAGTCGGGCCCGGCCGGTGCCGAGCAGGGCGAGCGGGTCGAGGTAGCGGGTGCCGCGAAGCAGGCCCCAGTGCAGGCAGTCGACGGGGCAGTGGCCGGAGTCGGCGGTCAGTTCGCCGATCTGGTCGCCCGCCGCGACCGTGGTGCCGACGGGCACGGACCCCGCCACCGGCAGGTAGGTGGTCCGCAGTGGGGGAGTGCCCGAGCCGGAGTGGGTCACCACCACGACCGGGCGCCCGGCCACCTGGCCGGAGAACGTCACCACGCCGGGCGCGGCCGCCCGCACCACTGTCCCGGGCGCGGCCGCCAGGTCGACGCCGCGGTGCCCGGCCGCCCAGCGCGCCGGCGGTGGATCGAACCTCCGCAGCAGCGCCGACCGGTCGCCCACCGGCCACACCCGCCCGGGCCCGGGTCCCACCACCCCGGAGAACCCCGCCGCAACCACCGCCACTGGCCGCCCGGAACCACCACCCCCGCCGCCCGGCACGGACGCCAGCACCGCCCCGACCGCCAGCAGCAACACCCCAATCCGAGCCGTCCCCGCCCGAGCCGCCACAACCCGAACCACCCTCACCAGATCCGTCCCCGCCCGAGTCGCCTCAGCCCGAACCACCCCCACCCGAACAAGCGCCCGACCCCAGCCCGCCGAAGCCGGCCGCCACCGGCACCACCGCCACCACCGCCGCACACCAACCTCCCCTTAACGCAACGAAACCGGCACAGCGCCAGCACCCGGCGCAAACCGCGACAAGCCCGCTCAGCAGGCAGGACCCCACCCTGGAGGCCGTGGCACCGGTGCCGCCCGCCGTTTCCGGAAGCTGTGGACAGACCAGGGGCTGTGGACAACTGCCGTCCCCCGCAGGGGTGAACGGCGGGCGGCGGTGCGGCCGGAGCGGTGCTGAACAGGGCGGCGGGGCCGTACGGAGTCGCCCGCCGCTCGGGGCTTCCCGTACACTTCACACGCGACCCGGTCTGCCGGGTCGACTTCGCACGCCCCGCCACCGACGGCCCGCCCCCTCCGGGAGCAGTCGCCGGTGCGAGTGCCGCTCGGTCCGCCGAGCCTGCCGAGGCCGCAAGCCCCGTGCAGGCCGAGCGGCTTGGCACGTCGGGGCGTCAGGCGTGACGGTCGCCCGACCGGCACGGACAAACCGAGAACCCCGGCACCCCGCAGAACGCACCGCGTCGCGGCGCGCCGGGCAACACAGAGGAGCACGGCACATGGCCGTCGTCACGATGCGGGAGCTGCTGGAGAGCGGCGTCCACTTCGGTCACCAGACCCGTCGTTGGAACCCGAAGATGAAGCGCTTCATCTTCACGGAGCGCAACGGCATCTACATCATCGACCTCCTGCAGTCGCTGAACTACATCGACCGCGCCTTCGAGTTCGTCAAGGAGACCGTTGCCCACGGCGGCAGCGTCCTCTTCGTCGGCACCAAGAAGCAGGCCCAGGAGGCCATCGCCGAGCAGGCGACCCGCGTGGGCATGCCGTACGTCAACCAGCGCTGGCTGGGCGGCATGCTGACCAACTTCTCGACCGTCTACAAGCGCCTGCAGCGCCTCAAGGAGCTCAGCGAGATCGACTTCACGGATGTGGCCGGCTCCGGCCTCACCAAGAAGGAGCTCCTGGTCCTCCAGCGCGAGTACGACAAGCTGGAGAAGACCCTCGGCGGTATCCGCGACATGCAGCGCGTTCCCAGCGCCGTCTGGATCGTGGACACCAAGAAGGAGCACATCGCGGTCGGCGAGGCCCGGAAGCTCAACATCCCGGTCGTCGCCATCCTCGACACCAACTGCGACCCCGACGAGGTCGACTACAAGATCCCGGGCAACGACGACGCGATCCGCTCCGTCACCCTGCTGACCCGCGTGATCGCCGACGCCGTCGCCGAGGGCCTGAAGTCCCGCGCCGGTGTCGCCAAGGGCGACGCGAAGGCCGAGCCGGGCGCCGACCAGCCGCTGGCCGCCTGGGAGAAGGAGATCCTCGAGGGCGAGAAGGCCGCCGAGGCTCCGGCCGCCGAGGCCCCCGCCGCCGAGGCTGCTGCCGAGGCTCCGGCCGCCGAGGCCGAGCAGGCCTGACGTACCACCAGGGTGAGGGGCACCGGCCGGGCTGAGCCGGTGGGTGCCCCTCTCTCCCGTGCCGGGGGCCCCGCACGACGGGCCCCGGCACTTTCCCACGCAGACACGCGAGACGTGAGAAGAGATCACACCATGGCGAACTTCACCGCCGCGGACGTCAAGAAGCTCCGTGAGCTCACCGGCGCCGGCATGATGGACTGCAAGAAGGCCCTGGACGAGGCCGAGGGCAACGTCGAGAAGGCCGTCGAGCTCCTGCGCATCAAGGGCCAGAAGGGCGTTGCCAAGCGCGAGGGCCGCGACGCCTCCAACGGCGCCGTCGCCGCGCTGATCGCCGAGGACAAGAAGTCCGGCGTCCTGGTCGAGCTGAACTGCGAGACCGACTTCGTCGCCAAGGGTGGCAAGTTCGTCGAGGTCGCCAACGCGATCGCCGCGCACGTTGCCGCCACCTCCCCGGCCGACCTGGACGCCGCCCTGGCCTCCGAGATCGCCGCCGGCCAGACCGTCCAGCAGTTCGTGGACGAGGCCAACGCGACCCTGGGCGAGAAGATCGTCTTCCGTCGCTTCGCCCAGTTCGACAACGACGGCTTCGTCGCGGTCTACATGCACAAGTCGGACCCGGACCTGCCGCCGACCATCGGTGTCCTCGTCGAGCTCGACAAGGAGAACGCCGAGACCGCCAAGGACGTCGCCCAGCACATCGCCGCCTTCGCGCCGAAGTACCTCTCCCGCGAGGAGATCCCGGCCGAGGAGCTGGAGAACGAGCGCCGCGTCGCCGAGGCCACCGCTCGCGAGGAGGGCAAGCCCGAGGCTGCCCTGCCGAAGATCGTCGAGGGTCGCGTCACCGGCTTCGTCAAGGAGAACGCCGTCCTGGAGCAGGCGTTCGCCAAGGACAACAAGAAGACCGTCGCCAAGGTCCTCGACGAGGCCGGCGTCACCCTCAAGCGCTTCGTCCGCTTCCGCGTCGGCGCCTGAGACCGTTCCGCGCAGCTCGTCCCGCCAGGTCCGGCCCCGTGCCGGACATAAGGTAGGAGAGCGCCCGTCCGTACGGACGGCGGAACGCGCCGACCGCGCCCTCCAGTACCCCGTGAGGGCGGCGTCGGCACCATGAACGACGAGGAGGCCATTGCCGTGCAGGAGACCGTACCGGTTCCCGCGGCAGTGGCCTCCTCTCGTGTACACGGCACCGGGCCCGCACGTCCGGCGCCGTGAGTACCACTTGCAGATCTGCTGACCAGCAGGCGGAGAAGGGAAAGTCCATGCAGGAGACGCAGGAGACCGCACCGGACGGCACCCGCCGCCGGGTACTGCTCAAGCTGTCCGGCGAGGCGTTCGCCGGCGGAGGCGGCCTCGGCGTCGACCCGGACGTGGTGCACGCCATCGCCCGTGAGATCGCCACGGTGGTGCGCGCCGGGACGGAGGTCGCCATCGTGATCGGCGGCGGCAACTTCTTCCGCGGCGCCGAACTCCAGCAGCGAGGCATGGACCGGGCCCGCTCCGACTACATGGGCATGCTGGGCACCGTGATGAACTGCCTCGCGCTCCAGGACTTCCTGATCAAGGAGGGCATGGAGACCCGCGTGCAGACCGCCATCACGATGGGCCAGGTCGCCGAGCCGTACCTGCCGCTGCGCGCCATCCGGCACCTGGAGAAGGGCCGCGTGGTGATCTTCGGCGCGGGCATGGGCATGCCCTACTTCTCCACCGACACCACCGCCGTGCAGCGCGCCCTGGAGATCCACGCCGACGTCCTGCTGATGGGCAAGAACGGCGTCGACGGGGTGTACGACTCCGACCCGCGCACCAACCCGGCCGCGGTCCGGTTCGACGCGCTGGACTACACCGAGGTGATCTCCCGCGACCTGAAGGTCGCCGACCTGACCGCGATCACCCTGTGCAAGGACAACGGTCTGCCGATCCTGGTCTTCGAACTGCTCGCCGAGGGCAATATCGCCCGTGCGGTCAAGGGTGAGAAGATCGGCACACTCATCAGCGAGGACTCCGCCCGGGCCTAGGCTCCGGGGCACTGAGCAGCAACAGCCGTCCGGGGCACCGGTACGGGACAACAGCAGATGAACCGGACAGGGAGCACACAGTGATTGACGAGACCCTCCTCGAGGCCGAGGAGAAGATGGAGAAGGCCGTCGCGGTCGCCAAGGACGACCTCGCCGCCATCCGCACCGGCCGTGCGCACCCGGCGATGTTCGCCAAGATCGTCGCCGAGTACTACGGCGCCCTGACGCCGATCAACCAGCTGGCCTCGTTCTCCGTGCCGGAGCCGCGGATGGCCATGGTGACGCCGTTCGACAAGACCGCGCTGAAGGCCATCGAGACCGCGATCCGCGACTCGGACCTGGGCGTCAACCCGTCGAACGACGGCTCCGTCATCCGGGTGGTGCTGCCGCAGCTCACCGAGGAGCGCCGCCGCGAGTACATCAAGCAGGCCCGCGGCAAGGGCGAGGACGCCAAGGTCTCGGTCCGCTCCGTCCGCCGCAAGGCGAAGGACGCGATCGACAAGCTGGTCAAGGACAAGGAGATCGGCGAGGACGACGGCCGCCGCGGCGAGAAGGAGCTCGACGACCTGACCGCCAAGTTCGTGGCGCAGATCGACGAGCTGCTCAAGCACAAGGAAGCCGAGCTGCTGGAGGTCTGATCCCAGACCCCGCGCGTACGCCCCGGACCGGCGGCAGGGCCGCCCGGCCCGGGGCGCGGCTCGACCCGGGCCGACACCAAACGGGTCACTCGCGGCGGCCTCCGGTATGACGAGGGGGCGGCGCGGCACAGACTCAGTTCATGCCCCCCGCCCAGGAGACCCCCGTGGCCCAGACCGACCAGCAGCCCCGCAAGCCGCGCGGCGGCCGCAACCTGCCCGCCGCGATAGGTGTGGGAGTCGGCCTCGGGGCGGTGGTCGCGGCCTCGCTGTTCGTGGTCAAGGCGGTCTTCATGGTGGTGGTGGCCGCGGCCGTCGCCGTCGGCATCCGGGAGCTCACCAGCCGCCTCGCCGAACGCAGGGACGTCCACGTCCCGCAGATCCCGTTGCTGGTCGGCGGCGTCGGCATGGTGGTGACCGGGTACTTCGAGGGCGGCCAGTGGTCGGCCGCGGTGCTGGCGCTCACCGGTCTGGCGATGATGGTCGCCCGGATGGCCACGCCGCCGGAGAACTACCTGCGGGACATAACGGCCGGCGTGTTCACCGCCTTCTACGTGCCGTTCCTGGCGACCTTCGTGGCGCTGATGCTGGCCGCGGACGACGGCGCCTGGCGGATCCTGCTGTTCCTGGTCGTCACCATCTGCTCGGACACCGGCGCGTACGCCGTCGGCTACAAGTTCGGGCGCACCAAGCTCGCGCCGAGCATCAGCCCCGGCAAGACCCGGGAGGGCCTGGCGGGCGGCATCGGCCTGTCGATGATCGCCGGCGCGCTGCTGATGCACTTCCTGATCGACGGCGGTTCCTGGTGGCAGGGCCTGATCCTGGGCGGCTGCGCGGCCGTCACCGCCACCCTGGGCGACCTCGCCGAGTCGATGATCAAGCGCGACCTCGGCATCAAGGACATGGGCACCCTGCTCCCCGGCCACGGCGGCATCATGGACCGCCTGGACTCCCTGCTGCCGACCGCCCCGGTGGTCTGGCTGCTGCTCACGGTCTTCGTCGGCAACTGACGCCGACCGACCCCCCGCTGTCCGGTACGGGGAACGGCCTCCTCCCGGGGGCCGTTCGCCGTTTTCGGGAGTGGTTCCGCGGTCTGAGACACTGGAACAACCATGCCTAAGCCCGGAGAACTGACCTTTGTCGCGCCGCGCGGCGCCAAGCCCCCGCGACACCTTGCCGACCTCAGCCCTGCCGAGCGCAAGGAGGCCGTCGCCGAGCTGGGCGAACAGCCGTTCCGCGCGAAGCAGTTGTCGAACCACTACTTCGGCCGGATGTCGAACGACCCGGAGAGCTGGACGGACATCCCGGCGGCCAGCCGGAGCAAGCTGACGGAGGCGCTGCTGCCCGAGCTGATGTCCGTGGTGCGGCACGTCTCGTGCGACAACGACGAGACCCGCAAGACGCTGTGGAAGCTCTTCGACGGGACGCTGGTCGAGTCGGTGCTGATGCGGTACCCGGACCGGGTGACGATGTGCATCAGCTCGCAGGCCGGCTGCGGCATGAACTGCCCGTTCTGCGCGACCGGGCAGGCCGGGCTGACCCGGAACCTGTCGACCGGCGAGATCGTCGAGCAGATCGCCGCCGGCATGCGCGACCTGAAGTCGGGCTCGGTGCCGGGCGGCGAGGCGCGGCTGTCCAACGTGGTGTTCATGGGCATGGGCGAGCCGCTGGCGAACTACAACCGGGTGCTGTCGGCGATCCGCCGCCTCACCGACCCGGCGCCGGACGGCTTCGGGCTCTCGCAGCGCGGCATCACGGTCTCCACGGTCGGCCTGGTCCCGGCGATGCACCGGTTCGCGGACGAGGGCCTGAGCTGCCGTCTCGCGCTGTCGCTGCACGCCCCGGACGACGAGCTGCGCGACGAACTGGTGCCGGTGAACACCCGGTGGAAGGTCGCCGAGGTGCTGGACGCCGCCTGGAACTACGCGGAGAAGTCCGGCCGCCGGGTGTCGATCGAGTACGCGCTGATCAAGGACATCAACGACCAGGCGTGGCGGGCGGACCTGCTCGGCCGGCTGATCAAGAACCAGCGGGTGCACGTGAACCTGATCCCGCTCAACCCGACGCCGGGTTCGAAGTGGACGGCCTCCCGTCCGGAGGACGAGCGGGAGTTCGTCCGCCGGCTGCAGGCCCACGGCGTGCCGACCACCGTCCGCGACACCCGCGGTCAGGAGATCGACGGTGCCTGCGGTCAGCTGGCCGCGGCGGGCTGAGGCGGCAGCGGCGCACCGGGCTCCCCGGTGGTCCTCGACGGAGGGCCACCGGGGAGTCTTCGTCTTCCGGGACGGAGCGATTACAGCGGGCAGAGCGCCAGTGTCAGACCGCCGGTCACCAGCAGGACGGTGCCCGCGCCGAGGGCGCGCAGCACGAGGGTGCCGGTGAGCAGGCCGGGCGGGGTGCCGAGGCGGTCCAGGGCGGCGGTGGCGGGGCGGCGTTCGGAGCGCAGTTCGAGCAGGCGCGCGGCGACCGCTGCGACCGTGCAGGCCAGGATCAGCAGGCCCTCGACCAGGGTGAGCACGGGCACTTCGGCGTTCTCGCGGGTCCAACTGCGGCCGGCCACCAGCAGCAGTGCGGAGATCGCGGTGAGGACGGCCAGCGGCACGCCGAGGCGGTGCGACTGCGCGGTGAGCACGCGGCCGGAGAGCAGGCGCAGCGGCGTGGGGCGGCGGACCGCCAGCAGCCGCCCGGCGAGGGCGAGCAGCGGGCCGGTCCACAGGGCGAGCGCGAGGGCGGCGAGGGTCCAGCCGGCCAGCAGGGCGGGGCTGGTGGCGGGCAGGCCGCCGGGCAGGTCGAGGGTGCGTTCGGCGTCGGTGGCGCCGGGACGCAGTCCGTACAGTTCGAGGCCGATCCCGGCGAGCAGCAGGGGTGCGGGCAGGGCGGCGCGGCGGGCGCTCCAGCGGGCCGGGGCGGGTGCTGCGGCCCTGCCGGGAAGAGCCTCGGGGAGGCGGACGGCGCAGGCCGCGGCGGTGCCGGCGACCAGTGCGGGGACGGCGAGCAGGGTGACGGGCGCGGCGGCGGGCAGCGGGACGCCCATGCCGATGTCGGCGGCGAGCGAGGGCCCGGCGATGTCGTTGCGCAGCACCAGGAAGAGCAGCAGGGTGAGGGCCGAGCCGAGCGCGCAGGCGAGGGCGATCTCGCCGGCGATGAGCAGCCGGATCCTGGCGGGTCCGGCGCCGGCGGCGGTCAGGCCGGTGATCCGCTCGGGGTGCTGGGCGGGGACGGCGCGGGCGGCGACGGCGGCGAACCAGGCGACGGCGGCCAGCGGGGGGAGGCACCACAGCAGGCGGTCGGGGCCGGCGGCGGGTTCGCTGAGGGCCCGCCCGAGGGCCCGCAGCAGGAACGCGGCGACCACGGCGGCGGCGCCGGCGGTGAGCGCCCAGCGGACCAGGTCGAGGGCGCGGTAGCCGCGGGCGAGTGCGAGGTAGTACACGTCGGGCCTCTCAGCGCCCGGCGGCGGCGACGGCGGCAGCGGCGGGGGCGGTCTCGATCCGGCCGTCGACCAGGCGGACGGTGCGGTCGGCGAAGCGGGCGACGTCCGGGTCGTGGGTGGCGAGGACCAGGGTCAGGTGGTGGGAGCGGGCGGCGCTGGCCAGTATCCGCAGGACCTGCTCGCGGGCGTCGCGGTGCAGCGGTGCGGTGGGGTCGTCGGCGAACACCACGGGCGGTTCGGGGGCGAGGGCGCGGGCGACGGCGATCCGCTGGCGGAGGTCCTGCGGGAGGTCGGCGGGCCGGAGCTTGGCGCAGGCGGCGACGTCGAGGCGGTCGAGCCATTCGCCGGCCGCGCGGTGGGCGGCCCGGTGGCCGGTGCCGGCCAGCAGCAGCGGCAGGGCGACGTTCTCACGGGCCGTCAGTTCCGGTACCAGTTGCGGCTCGGGGCCGACCCAGCCGAAGCGTTCGCGGCGCAGCCGTTCGCGGCCGGCCCGGCCGAGGGTGTGCACGGGGGCGCTGTGGAACCAGACCTCGCCCTCGTCGACCGGGAGTTGCGCGGACAGGCAGCCGAGCAGGGTGGACTTGCCGGAGCCGCGCGGCCCGGTGACGGCGAGCATCTCGCCCTCGCGGACGGCGAGGGAGACGCCGCGCAGGGCGGGCGTGCCGTGGTGGGACTTGACGATCCCTCGGGCCCAGAGCACGTCGTTGTCGGGCGGGGCCGCTGACATGTGATCCATCCAGGTGCCGACGGGGATATGACAGTCGTCAGATTAGAACGATCGGACGGCCGTGCGGGCGCGCCGCACTGACCCGAACCGGGCGGAATCACCACGAAAGCGGCGTGCCGGTCGCCGAATCGTTCCCGGACACGCCGAAGGGCGGTCCCGACGGTGAGGTGTCGGGGCCGCCCTTCGGTGGAGGGTGGGGAAGAAGGCTCAGGTGATCAGATCTTCGCCCACGCGTCGGTCAGGCTGGTCCGCAGGATCTGCTCGATCTCGTCGAAGGTCGACTGGTCGGAGATCAGCGGCGGGGCCAGCTGGACGACCGGGTCGCCACGGTCGTCGGCGCGGCAGTACAGGCCGTTGTCGAACAGCGCCTTGGACAGGAAGCCGTACAGGACGCGCTCGACCTCGTCGTCGTTGAACGACTCCTTGGTGACCTTGTCCTTGACGAGCTCGATGCCGTAGAAGTAGCCGTTGCCGCGGACGTCGCCGACGATCGGCAGGTCGCGCAGCTTGTTCAGGGTGGCCAGGAACTTCGACTCGTTGTCGAGGACGTGTTGGTTCAGGCCCTCGCGCTCGAAGATGTCGAGGTTGGCCAGCGCCACCGCGGAGGACACCGGGTGGCCGCCGAAGGTGTAGCCGTGCAGGAAGGTGTTGTCACCCTTGTAGAACGGCTCGGCGAGGCGGTCCGAGATGATCGTGGCGCCGATCGGGGAGTAGCCCGAGGTCATGCCCTTGGCGCAGGTGATCATGTCGGGCTGGTAGCCGAACTTGTCGGCGCCGAACATGGTGCCGAGGCGGCCGAAGGCGCAGATGACCTCGTCCGAGACCAGCAGCACGTCGTGGCGGTCGCAGATCTCGCGCAGGCGCTGGAAGTACCCGGGCGGCGGCGGGAAGCAGCCGCCGGCGTTCTGCACCGGCTCGACGAAGACGGCGGCGACGGTCTCGGGGCCCTCGTTGAGGATGGCCACCTCGATCTCGTCGGCGCACCAGCGGCCGTACGCCTCCGGGTCCACCGTGCCGTCGGGGCCGGCCAGGAAGGACGGGGCGCGGTAGATGTTGGTGTTCGGGGCCTTGTGGGTGCCCGGCACCAGCGGCTCGAACGGGGCCTTCAGGCCCGGCAGGCCGGTGATCGACAGGGCGCCCTGCGGGGTGCCGTGGTAGGCGACGGCGCGGGAGATGACCTTGTACTTGGTCGGCTTGCCGGTCAGCTTGAAGTACTGCTTGGCGAGCTTCCAGGCGGTCTCGACGGCCTCGCCGCCACCGGTGGAGAAGAAGACCTTGTTCAGGTCGCCCGGCGCGTAGTTGGCCAGGCGCTCGGCCAGCTCGACGGCCTTCGGGTGGGCGTAGCTCCACACCGGGAAGAAGGCGAGCTCCTTGGCCTGCTTGGCAGCGGCCTCGGCCAGCTCCTCGCGGCCGTGGCCGGCCTGGACGACGAACAGGCCGGCGAGCCCGTCGAGGTACTTGCGCCCCTTGTCGTCCCAGACGTAGGTGCCTTCGCCCTTGACGATCGTCGGCACGGGGGAGTTCTCGTACGACGACATGCGGGTGAAGTGCATCCACAGGTGGTCGTAGGCGGTCTTGGAAAGGTCCTTCTGCGCCGGCTCGGCTGTCATCGGGTGCCCCAGGTGTAGGTCTGTTTCCGGAGCTTCAGGTAAACGAAGCTCTCGGTGCTCCGCACGCCGGGAAGCGAGCGGATGCGCTTGTTGATCAGTTCGAGGAGGTGCTCGTCGTCCTCGCACACCAGCTCCGCGAGGAGGTCGAACGAGCCCGCGGTGCAGACCACGTAGTCGACCTCGTCGAACGCGGCCAGCGCGTCCGCGACCGGCTCGATGTCGCCCTCGACGCGGATTCCCACCATCGCCTGGCGGGTGAAGCCGACGGTGAGGGGATCGGTGACGGCGACGATCTGCATCACGCCCTGGTCGAGCAGCTTCTGGACGCGCTGCCGGACGGCCGCCTCGGACAGGCCCACGGCCTTGCCGATGGCGGCGTACGGACGGCGCCCGTCCTCCTGGAGCTGCTCGATGATCGCCTTGGAGGCGGCGTCGAGGGGAACGCTGGCGTTCCGGTCACGGTTGGCCACGCCGACACTGTGCCCGACGGGCGAAGGAATCGCAAGCGGTGGTTCTGCTGATTTCGTCGTGGTTTTGATGATCAAGAACGGAATGCGTGGCACTTCGGGCAGGGCTCTGTCGATTACGGCAGTGCCGCAGGTAGTCTGGCTACGTACACGCGCGAGCGTGAACACCGCCGATCGTGGCCTGTCGTTGACATGCTGTGACCGACCGGGCCCGGAGTAATCTGGCGCCCGGGGCTGCAACGACGCAGGCCCAGACCGAGGAGAGACCGTGAGCGAGCTTCGTACGCTGCGCAACTACATCAACGGCGAGTTCGTCGACGCTGCGGACGGCCGCACGCTCGACATCGTCGACCCGACCACGGGCGAGGTGTACGCGACCTCCCCGCTGTCCGGGGCCTCCGACGTGGACGCCGCGATGGCAGCGGCCGCCGCCGCGTTCCCGATCTGGCGCGACGCCACCCCGTCCACCCGGCAGAAGCTGCTGCTCAAGATCGCCGACGCGGTCGAGGCCCGGGCCGACGAGATCGTCGACGCCGAGGTCCGCAACACCGGCAAGCCGCGCGCGCTGACCCTCTCCGAGGAGATCGGCCCGATGGTCGACCAGCTGCGCTTCTTCGCCGGCGCCGCCCGCCTGCTGGAGGGCAAGGCCGCGGGCGAGTACATGGACGGCATGACCTCGATCGTCCGCCGCGAGCCGGTCGGCGTCTGCGCGCAGGTCGCGCCGTGGAACTACCCGATGATGATGGCCGTCTGGAAGTTCGCCCCGGCGATCGCCGCCGGCAACGCCGTCGTGCTCAAGCCGTCGGACACCACCCCCGCCTCCACCGTGCTGCTCGCCGAGATCATCGGCGGCGTCCTGAAGGACATGGAGCTGCCGGCCGGCATCTTCAACGTGATCTGCGGCGACCGCGAGACCGGCCGCCTGATGGTCGAGCACCGCACCCCGGCGATGGCCTCCATCACCGGTTCGGTCCGGGCCGGCATGCAGGTCGCCGAGTCCGCCGCGAAGGACGTCAAGCGGGTCCACCTGGAGCTCGGCGGCAAGGCCCCCGTGGTGGTCTTCGAGGACGCCGACATCGCCGAGGCCGTCGAGGGCATCTCGGTCGCCGGCTACTTCAACGCCGGCCAGGACTGCACCGCCGCCACCCGCGTGCTGGTGCACGAGTCGATCCACGACGCGTTCGTGGAGGCCCTCGCCAAGGCCGCCAAGGACACCAAGACCGGCGGCGTCGACGACGAGGACGTGCTGTACGGCCCGCTCAACAACGCCAACCAGCTGAAGCAGGTCACCGGCTTCATCGAGCGCCTGCCCGCGCACGCCAAGGTCGAGGCCGGCGGCCACCGGGTCGGCGAGGTCGGCTACTTCTACGCCCCGACCGTGGTCTCCGGCCTGAAGCAGGACGACGAGATCATCCAGAACGAGGTCTTCGGCCCGGTCATCACCGTGCAGAAGTTCACCGACGAGGAGCAGGCCGTCGAGTACGCGAACGGCGTCGAGTACGCGCTCGCCTCCTCGGTCTGGACCAAGGACCACGCCCGCGCGATGCGGATGTCCCGCCGCCTGGACTTCGGCGCGGTGTGGATCAACACCCACATCCCGCTGGTCGCCGAGATGCCGCACGGCGGCTTCAAGAAGTCCGGCTACGGCAAGGACCTGTCGTCCTACGGCTTCGAGGACTACACCCGGATCAAGCACGTCATGACCGCCATCTGACCCGACCTGCGGGAGAAGGGGCGCGAGGGCCTTGTCCTCGCGCCCCTTCACGTTGTCAGGCCGCGACACGCCCTCCGTGACAGGCTGCACCTGCCTGCGAGGAGGGGTGCGTCCCTACGCTGGGCGCATGAGCACTCCCTCCGCTGACTCGGTCGCCGGGCAGGCCGTCAAGGCCGCCGACCGCGCACACGTCTTCCACTCGTGGTCCGCCCAGGCCCTGATCGACCCCCTCGCGGTGGCCGGTGCCGAGGGCTCGTACTTCTGGGACTACGACGGCAACCGCTACCTGGACTTCTCCTCGCAGCTGGTGAACACCAACATCGGGCACCAGCACCCGAAGGTGGTCGCCGCGATCCAGGCGAAGGCCGCCCAGCTGTGCACCATCGCCCCCGGCTTCGCCGAGGAGTCGCGCAGCGAGGCCGCCCGGCTGATCGCCGAGCGCACCCCCGGCGACCTGGACAAGATCTTCTTCACCAACGGCGGCGCCGAGGCGAACGAGAACGCGATCCGGATGGCCCGGCTGCACACCGGCCGCCACAAGGTGCTCTCCACCTACCGCTCGTACCACGGCGCCACCGCCAACGCGATCACCCTGACCGGCGACCCGCGCCGCTGGGCGAACGAGACCGGCGTCTCCGGCATCGTGCACTTCTGGGGCCCGTACGCCTACCGCTCCAACTTCCACGCCGAGAACGAGGCGCAGGAGTGCGAGCGGGCGCTCGCGCACCTGGAGCAGACCCTCGCGTTCGAGGGCCCCGGCACCGTCGCGGCGATCATCCTGGAGACCGTGGTCGGCACCGCGGGCATCCTGGTGCCGCCGGCCGGCTACCTGGCGGGGGTCCGGGAGATCTGCGACAAGTACGGGATCGTCTTCATCCTGGACGAGGTGATGGCCGGGTTCGGCCGCACCGGCGCGTGGTTCGCCGCCGACCACTGGGGCATCACCCCCGACCTGCTGACCTTCGCCAAGGGCGTCAACTCCGGCTACCTGCCGCTCGGCGGCGTGGCCATCTCCGGGGCGATCGCCGAGACCTTCGCGCAGAAGGCGTTCCCCGGCGGCCTCACCTACTCCGGCCACCCGCTGGCCTGCGCCTCCGCCGTGGCCACCATCAAGACGATGGCCGAGGAAGGCATCGTGGAGCACGCCAAGCACATCGGCGAGACCGTGCTCGGCCCCGGCCTGCGCGAGCTGGCGGAGCGTCACCCGTCGATCGGCGAGGTCCGCGGCCTCGGCGTGTTCTGGGCGCTCGACCTGGTCAAGAACCGCGAGACCCGCGAACCGCTGGTGCCGTACAACGCGGCCGGCGCCGACAACGCGCCGATGGCGCAGCTCGCCGCGGCGTGCAAGCAGCGCGGCCTGTGGCCGTTCGTCAACATGAACCGCTTCCACGTCGTCCCGCCGTGCAACATCAGCGAGGAGGACGCCAAGACCGGCCTCGCGGTGCTGGACGAGGTGCTCACCCTCACGGATGCGCACACCGCCTGACGAACCGTCGGCCCACCAGGCCCCGGGCGACCGCCCGGGGCCTTCGTGCTGCCGGCGGCAGCACCCGGGCTCGGTACGATGACCGGCCGAATCGTGGCACGATCCTGGAGATGGCATGGGGGAGCAGGGGTTTCGGGTCCGTCCCGGACAACTCGGCGGCGCGGCACCGGCGTTCGGCGCCGTCCAGTACGGCGGGGAGCACCTGCCGAAGATCGCCCATCTGCCGGCCCCGGGGGAGCGGGTGCTCGGCATCGTGGACGCCGACCTCTGCGACCTGATCCGCCGCACCCCGCGCCGCTACCGCACGGCGCGCTCCGGAGGCGTGGCCGAGGCCGGGTTCGGCTGCCTGTTCGTCCTGTTCAACCTCGGCGACTTCGTCGCCGACCTGATCGAGGACTGCACCTGGGGCCTGATCCGCAGCCTCCGCCGGCTCTTCCGCGGCCGAGGCCTGACCGGCGGCTGGCCCAGCCAGGCCGGCCGGTTCGTCGTCGCGGTGCGCTCCGCCGACAGCGGCTACGACAACGACGACGTGCTGATCGTCTTCACCGACCGGCGGATCCTGCTGGCCGGCGGCCTCGGCCGCACCCCGCGCCTGCTCGGCGAACTGCCGTACGCCCACCTGCGCCGCGTCGAGCCCCGGCACACCTGGATGTCCGACCGCACCGACCTGCACTTCGCGGACGGGTCGCTGGCCGCGCTGGAGGTCGCCGAGAAGGAACTCGCCGGGCTCGTCGCCCTCGGCCCGCGCTGACCCGCCGTCAGCGGCGCACCGCGTCCAGCGCCAGCAGGGCCACGTGCAGCGACAGGCAGGACTCCACCTGGTCCAGGTCCACGCCGAGGATGCGCTCCACCTTGTGGAGGCGGTCGTAGAACGACGGGCGGGACAGGTGGGCGGCGTCGGCCGCCGCGGACTTGTTGCGGCCCTGCTCCAGGTAGATCCGCAGCATCTGCACCAACTGGCCGCCGTGCTCCGCGTCGTGGGCGAGCAGCGGGCCGAGCTCGCGTTCCACGTAGGTCTGCAGGCGCTCGTCGTCGCGGAGGAGGTGGAGCAGGCCGCGCAGCCGGACGTCGGGCAGCCGGTAGTAGGCGGCGCGGTTGCCCGGGGCGTCGTGCAGGGCGGCGTCGGCGACCTGGGTGGCCTCCAGCAGGGTGCGGCGGGCGTCGCGCACCGAGCCCACCGAGGAGCCGACCGCTATCACCGGCTCGGCCGCCGCGCCGTCCCGCCCGGCCTCCGCGGACAGCCGGCGCAGCGCCGCCGCGAACGCCTCCAGCGAGGCGTGCTCGTCCTGCTGCGAGCCGAGCGCGACCAGCACGCCCACGCCCTCGTCGTCCAGCGCGCCGACCAGCGCGGACAGCCGGGACGAGCGGATCGCGGTGGCGGCCAGCTCGGTGAAGTCCCGCAGCCGGGCCTGCGCCTCCAGGGCGGCGGGCAACGGGCCCTGACGCTGCCTCAGCACCACGCCGACCAGCCGGCGGCCCTCCAACGGGACGCCCAGCGCCTGCGCGCGCAGCGACACCTCGGAGACGGTGAGCGCATGGGTGAGGATGCCCGACAGCAGGGTGCGGTGGGTCTGCCGCTCCAGCGACTCGCGGTCCCGCACCACCAGCCGGTTCAGCGCCAGGGTGGCCGCGCCCCGCTCCAGCAGCATCGCGTGCGGGTGCGGCACGTCCGGGGGCAGCGGCACCGGCTCGTCGACCAGCACCAGCCGGCCCCAGTCCTGGCCGCGCGCGCCGACCGTGGTCACCAGCCAGCCCGACCGCGGGTCGTAGCCGGTGCGGCCCGGCGGGTTGACGCCGCGCGAGCGGTGCTCCCAGTTCTCCAGCAGCTCGTGCTCGCCGCGGCCCGCCGGATCGTGCGCCAGCACCTGGTGCGCGAGGTTCTCCAGCACCACCGGCGCGCCCGCCATCCGGCCGACCTGCCGGACCACCTCGGCGGGTTCCGCGCCCTCGGTGGCCAGCTCGTTGAACACCTGGTGCACCGCCTCGGACACCCGCAGCTGCTCCAGCTGCGCGTTCACCACCAGGGCGTGCACCGCTTCGGTGACCGCGACGAACTTCAGCTCCCGGCGCAGCGCCACCAGCGGCAGGTTGTGCCGCTCGGCCGCCGCGACCAGGGCGCGCGGCAGCGAGTCGAAGTAGCGCCGGCCGAACTCGATCACCAGCCCGGCCACCCCGATCTCGGCCAGCTCCCGCACGTAGCGGGCCAGCCCGTCCCGGTCCTCCGGGAGCGCGATGCCGGTGGACAGCACCAGCTCGCCGCCGCGCAGCACGCCCGCCACGTCCGGCAGCTCGCTGACGTGCACCCAGCGCACCGGGCGCTCCAGCGCGCCGGCGCCGGCCACCACCTGGGGCAGGCCTCGCCGCATCACGTCGAGATCGAGCACGCGGGCGACGGTGGGCAGCATCGCGGACACCTCCATGGGGTTTCAGGGTGTCAAGTGAATCATGCCCACGCGCGACGCACTGTTGCCCGGGGCAAGCCTTGCAGCCTGTAAGGCCGCCCGGTCGGGGCGTTGCTGAGTGACCCTTGCCCCGAGGGCCCGAACCGAGGCATCGTCGGCCGGGTCGAGTAGGCAATGGAGGCAACTCATGGACCTGACCAGCTTCAACGACGGCGCGCAGTACATCGCGGGCCGCCCGACCCGGAGCTCCGGCGGAGAACCGTTCGACGTGGTCAACCCCGCCGACGGCAGCACCGTCCAGCAGGTCGAACTCGCCGCCGCCGCCGACGTCGACGCCGCCGTCGCCGCCGCCCGCGCCGCGCTGCCCGAGTGGTCCGGCGCCACCCCCGGCGCCCGCTCCGAGGCGCTGAACCGCCTGGCCGGCATCCTGAGCGAGCGGGCCGGCCAGTTCGCCCGGGTCGAGACCGCGCAGACCGGCAAGCCGATCAAGCTGTCCACCGAGTTCGACGTCCCCGGGACCATCGACAACACCGCGTTCTTCGCCGGCGCCGCCCGCAACCTCGAAGGCAAGGCCGCCGGCGAGTACAGCGGCGACCACACCTCGTACGTGCGCCGCGAGGCGATCGGCGTGATCGGCAGCATCGCGCCGTGGAACTACCCGCTGCAGATGGCCGCCTGGAAGATCCTCCCGGCCATCGCCGCCGGCAACACCATCGTCCTCAAGCCCGCCGAGATCACCCCGCTGACCTCGCTGATGTTCGCCCGCGCCTGCACCGACGCCGGCATTCCGGACGGCGTCGTCAACGTCGTCACCGGCGCCGGCCGCACCGCCGGCGAGCACCTGATCGGCCACCCCGACGTCGCCATGGTGTCCTTCACCGGCTCCACCGCCGTCGGCAAGCGGGTCGCCGAGATCGCCACCGCCACCGTCAAGCGCACCCACCTCGAACTCGGCGGCAAGGCCCCGTTCGTGGTCTTCGACGACGCCGACCTGGACGCCGCCGTGCACGGCGCCGTCGCCGCCTCGCTGATCAACAGCGGCCAGGACTGCACCGCCGCCACCCGCGCCTACGTGCAGCGCCCGCTGTACGACGCCTTCGTGGCCGGCGTCGCCGAGCTGTACGCCGCGATCCGCCTCGGCGACCCGCTGAACCCGCAGACCGACATGGGGCCGCTGGTCTCCTTCACCCACCGCGACCGCGTCGCCGGCTTCGTCGAGCGCGCCCGCTCCTACGCCACCGTCGTCACCGGCGGCCCCGCCGACGGCAAGGGCCACGACGGCCACGACCTCTCCCGCGGCGCCTACTACCGTCCCACCCTGATCACCGGCGCCGCCCAGGACAGCGAGGTCGTCCAGGGCGAGATCTTCGGCCCCGTGCTCGTCGTCCTGCCGTTCGACAGCGACGAAGAGGGGCTGCGCCTCGCCAACGACACCCCCTACGGCCTGGCCGCCTCCGCCTGGACCCGCGACATCCACCGCTCGCTGCGCGCCACCCGCGAGATCGCCGCCGGCTGCGTCTGGGTGAACGACCACATCCCGATCATCAGCGAGATGCCGCACGGCGGATACAAGGCCTCCGGCTACGGCAAGGACATGTCGCAGTACTCGCTCGACGAGTACACCCAGGTCAAGCACGTCATGTTCGACACCACCGCGGTCGCCCGCAAGGACTGGCACCGCACCGTCTTCGGCGACCGCTGACGGAACGCCGGGCCGCCGCCGGCCCGCGACCCGTGTAAGAGATCACCGGTACCCCGCTCTCCCCGGTGGCGACAGCAGGCACCCCGCCCGCTGCCCGTCACCGGGAGAGACGAGGAACCGCACGTGAGCACCACCCGCCACCCCAGCGCCCTGCACTGGCTGGCCGACGCCGCCACCGACCCCGACAGCTGCCGCCGCCACTGGGAACGCACCGGCCTCGGCCTCGCCCTGCTGCCCGCCGGCCGCCGCTGGGACGTCCTGCACGCCCCCGGCCCGCTCGGCCGACCCGCCGCCGCCCTGCTCGACCGGCCCGGCGGCGGACCCGTCCTGGAGGACCCGGTCGACGACACCGTCGGCTTCCTCGTCCCCGTCGGCACCGCCGACCGCTGGCTCGGCACCGGCATCCGCCGCTCCGGCGACGGCACCTGGATCGCCGTCCCGCACCCCGACCGCCCCGGCCGCGGCCCGCACTGGCTGATCCCCCCGCACCGCAGCGGACGCCTCGTCGACCCCGCCGCGCTCGAACTCGCCCTGCACGACGCCGCCGCGCACCTGCACTGCCCGCGATTCCCGCGCTGAACGGCCCACACTGTCCCCATGGACACCAGCACCGCCGACCCCGGGCCGCCCATCCTCGACCGGCGCACCCGCCTGCTCACGGACGCGCAGCCGTACTGCCTCCGGCACGCCCTCGCGCTGGCCGGACCGGACGCGCTCCGCCTGCACGGCCTGCCCGTCCGCACCCACGGCGCCGACCTGCTGCTGGTCACCACCGAAGGCCCGCCGCTCGGCGACCTCGCCGCCGGACTCGCCGAGACCCTGCGCGCCGCCGGCCACCGCGCCGAGGACACCCCCGGCACCGCCCGCCGCCACCAACTCACCGTGGCGGACGGCGAGTCCAGGACGGGCATCGAGCTGCGGCGGGAACCGCTGACCCGCCCGCCGGCGCTCCCCGCGGACGCCCCCGTCCCGGTCGCCGCGCTGGAGGACGCGGCCGCCCTCGCCGTCCTCACCCTGTGCGAACGCGCCCTGCCCGCCGACCTGTTCACCCTGCACGCCCTCACCGCCCGGCTGCGCGAAGGCCAACTCCTCGCCCTCGCCGCCGCGTTCGACGACGAGTTCACCGCCGCGACGCTCGCCGACCGGCTGGAGAGCGCCGCCGCGCCGCTCCCGTCCGGCGCCGACGACACCCGGCAGTGGGCCGAGAGCTGGGCCCAGGACCTGCGGCTCGACCTGCTGGAGACCACCGAACTCGCCGACGGACTGCACGACCCGTACCTGGACCCCGACGACGCCCCGAACGACGGGCCGGACACCTCCGACGACCTGTAAGGGTGAATCGCGGTTCCCCGTCAGGGTGCTCGTTGAGCGGGCCGGGCAGGCCGCGCAGACTGGAGAACGAGCGCGGGACATCCGTGGACATCGGAGGCAGAGACCCTTGAGCAAGCACATCACGCACTGGATCGGCGGCCAGTCCGTCGCCACCGCCGGAACCGCGCCCCGCCGCGGCGACATCTTCGACCCGGCCACCGGCCAGGTCACCGGTCAGGTCGACTTCGCCGAGATCGCCGAGGTCGACCAGGCCGTCGCCGCCGCCGCCCAGGCCTTCACCTCCTGGCGCAAGGCGTCCATCGCCAAGCGCACCCAGGTGCTGTTCAACTTCCGCGAGCTGTTCAACGCCCGCAAGGACGAACTCGCCGCGATCATCGTCTCCGAGCACGGCAAGGTGCACTCCGACGCCCTCGGCGAGCTCGCCCGCGGCCAGGAGGTCGTCGAGTACGCCTGCGGCATCCCGCAGCTGATCAAGGGCGGCTTCACCGAGCAGGCCTCCACCGGCGTCGACGTCTACTCGATCCGCCAGCCGCTCGGCCCGGTCGCCATCATCTCGCCGTTCAACTTCCCGGCCATGGTGCCGATGTGGTTCTTCCCGATCGCCATCGCGGCCGGCAACACGGTCGTCCTGAAGCCCTCCGAGAAGGACCCGTCCGCCGCCAACTTCCTCGCCGAACTGTGGAAGGAGGCCGGCCTCCCCGACGGCGTCTTCAACGTCGTCCACGGCGACAAGGTCGCGGTCGACCGCCTGCTGGAGCACCCGGACGTCAAGTCCGTCTCCTTCGTCGGCTCCACCCCCATCGCCCGCTACGTGTACGAGACCGGCACCCGCTACGGCAAGCGCGTGCAGGCCCTCGGCGGCGCCAAGAACCACATGCTGGTGCTCCCCGACGCCGACCTCGACCTGGCCGCCGACGCCGCCATCAACGCCGGCTTCGGCGCGGCCGGCGAGCGCTGCATGGCCGTCTCCGTCCTGGTCGCCGTCGACCCGATCGGCGACGAACTGGTCGCCAAGATCAAGGAGCGGATGGCCACCCTCAAGGTCGGCCCCGGCTGCAACGGCGACTCCGAGATGGGTCCGCTGGTCACCGGCGTCCACCGCGACAAGGTCACCTCCTACGTCGAGTCCGGCGTCGCCGACGGCGCCGAGCTCGCCGTTGACGGCCGCAAGCACGCCATCACCGGCGAGGACGCCAACGGCGCCCCCACCACCGACGGCTTCTGGCTCGGCCCCACCCTGTTCGACCACGTCAAGCCGGGCATGTCCGTCTACAACGACGAGATCTTCGGCCCGATCCTGTCGGTCGTCCGCGTCCCCTCCTACGACGAGGGCCTGGAACTGATCAACAACAACCCGTACGGCAACGGCACCGCCATCTTCACCAACGACGGCGGCGCGGCCCGGCGCTTCCAGAACGAGGTCGAGGTCGGCATGGTCGGCATCAACGTGCCGATCCCCGTCCCCGTCGCCTACTACTCCTTCGGCGGCTGGAAGGCCTCGCTGTTCGGCGACAGCCACGCCTACGGCGCCGACGGCGTCCAGTTCTTCACCCGCGGCAAGGCCGTCACCCAGCGCTGGCTCGACCCCTCGCACGGCGGCATCAACCTCGGCTTCCCCACCAACAGCTGACACCCGCCCCACGCCGAACGGCCGGCCCCTGCCAGGGGGCCGGCCGTTCGGCGTTCCTGCTCCGGGCGGCTACTCCGCCCCGTTGTTCCGGACCTGCCGACGCACCGTCGCCCGCACCGCCCGCGACACCACCGGACCCAGCCCGTCCACCACCTCGACCAGCACCCCCAGCTGGTCCAGCGCCGCGAACGCCCCCGCCGCCCCCGCCGGGTCCACGCCGTCGTACAGCTCCAGACCGACGAAGCCCGCCGTCACCGCCCGCGCCAGACCCGCCAGATCGAGGAACTCCGCCAGCGGATGACCCGCGAACAGCCGGGTCAGGACGGCCTCGATCTCCACCGTCCACAGCCGCAGCGCATCCCCCGTCACCTCGGCGAGCTGCGGGTACCCCGTCGCCCCTGCCAGGAACTGCCCCAGCAGTGCGACGTTCCCCTCCTCCCGCTCCCGCGCGTGCAGCTCCTGACCCACCGTCAGCAGCTCGCGCAGCGACTCCACCTCCGCGAACCGCTCCCGGTACCGCTCCAGCCGCAGCCCCGTCTCGCGCAGCGCCGCCGCCGCGAGCAGCCCCTCCACCGTCTTGAAGTGGTAGAACACCAGCGCCTGATTGGCCCCGATCTCGGCGGCGATGCTCCGCGCCGAAACCCCCGAGATCCCCTGCCGCTTGAGCGCACCGATGGCCGCATCCATCAACCGCTCACGTGTGTCGCTCATGCGCCGCAGCGTAGCCGCCGCCCGGCCCCGACAGTCGTACGCATCCCGCTACCCCCGGAGGTACTCGCGGACCGGACGCACATGACGCGGAATCCCCTCCGCCCCCACCCGCGGATACTCCGCCGTGAACCACCCCTGGTACCCCAGCACCAGCCCCACCACCGGATTGGTCACCCGCACCCGGATCCGGAACCGGCCGGCCTCCTCGTCGAACCACTCGTGCAGATCCGCCCGCCCCGTCACCCACTCCGGCAGCGCCGGCGCCCCGACCAGCGAAGCCACCCGGTGCGCCGCCGAGGAGATCACCAGACCGCCGCGCGGCGTCACCCCCAGCCGCAGACCGACCGCCAGGTGCTGATGCGTCCCCAGATAGTCGAGCACCGTCCCCGGCCGCCCCGGCGCCGCCACCATCGTCGCGTCGAACCGCCGCGGCCGGGTGAACTGGAACGTCCGCACGAACGTCACCGTCTCCCGCCCGAACCCGTCCCGGTACGCGTAATTGGCGATCGTGAACGGCACCTCCCGCCCCTGCTCCGGGAACAGGATGTTGCGCCGCGTCCCCGCCCACAGGAACGGCACCAACCAGCGGGACCCGCGCTCGATCCGCTCCATCCGTCCCGTACCGATGCACGCGATCCCGTCCGCACTGGAGAAACCGAACCGGCGCTGCAACTCCGGGTGCAGACGGTCGAAGTCCTTGCCGAGCGCCGCACGGAAGATCGAACGGGTCCGGGCGGCGCTGGGGGAGACGGACGGGGCGACAGCAGTGATGGTCATGCCTGCTCCAAGGTGCTCGTGGTGGTCTTCGGAACCGCCGGGGTCCGCCGTCGGGCACCGACGACGCTGTCCGCCGCGGGCGGCGCGGCCAGCGCGGCCAGCAGCCTCGGCGGACGGACCGTCCTCCTCCGTGGACGCCGTCGGCAGCGGCGGGCCGCCGGGGTGAGCGGGGACGGCGGCACGAGTGCGGAAAGCGCCAGCACTGCCCCGGCGGTGAGCACACCCGTTGCGGGCCGGCCCGTCGCCGCCACAGCGCCGCAGGCCGCAAGCGCCGCGACTGCCGCCCGCGCCGCGATCTCGCCCAGCCCGTGCCACAACGCCCGCTCCGGAGACACGCCGCGCTCCGCCCACAGCCGCAGGCGATCGAACGACCACGCCGTCAACCACCCGACGAACGGCCGCACCAGCCACCGGTCCAGCTGCGCCCCGCCGCGCCAAGGCCAACTCCGGTAGTCGTAACCGGTGACGAAGGTGACCGTCGGGACGCCGTCCGGTCCGGTGCCCGGCAGGTAGCGCCAGTACCCCGAGCCCTCCTGGAGCGGGGACCACCTCGAGTCGGCGACGAAGCGCAGCGCACTCACCCGCTGCCCGTCCGCCCGCCACCGCTCCGCCGTGGTCGCCCCCGTCCCCGCCAGCGCCGGCCCCAGCAGATACCGGAACCGGACCGGCGCACCGCATCGCACCTCGCCGGGCGGCTGCGGCTCGGGCGGATGCAGGTAGTCGATCCGGCTGAACCGGGCGTCCCAGCGCTGGTGGTGCCGCGGCTGCTGGGTGAGCTCCCAGAGCGTGTCCCGATCCGTGCGCATCGACAGCTCGACGTAGATCGGCTCGGCCGAGCGCCGCCTCTGACCAGGCATGGAAGTCCCCCCGTCGGTGGATTTGAGCGATCGCTCAATCCGTGGCGCGGTCATCATGCCAGAGGCTTGAGCGATCGCTCAAGACCTGCCGAGGGCGCGCGGCCGGCGACTGACGCCGAGCGGTGTTTGCACCTGGCGCGGATCCGGCGTAGTGTTCACTGGTCGCTCGGCAGGGAGCACCGGACACGCATCTGTGTGGACGGTCCCGGGGCGGCCAATCCCTTGAGAACCAAGCAGCTGATCCTGACGGGTCGCG
>NZ_JBHWDS010000031.1:4815-86321 GCF_042734615.1 Kitasatospora sp. NPDC059646 | reverse complement strand
CCTCCGCTTCGCGGAGGCCGGCGGGTGGTGCTGTCGGCCGCTTCGCGGCCTTGACCTGGGGTTTTGCCGCTTCGCGGCTGGCACCTGACGGCGTTTCACGCCGTCGAGGTGCCTTAGCTGACTAGGAGGAAGCTAGCGGGCCTCGGATGCCTTGGCAACCCTCTGTGAGGTCTAGACCTCTCCGCACCACCCTCGAACCTAACCTGACGCCCCGTCAGATCTTCCGTGTCGTTTCATTTTTTGAGTTTATCTAGGCCATTTTTCGAGGGTTTATCGGGCTCTCTCGGAATCAATTCTCTGCGCTCCGTTGGCAGTTATTCCATTGCCCCGCAGGGTTGGGCCCCAAGTCGCGAAGCGACTTTTAGGGGGGCCCTCCGCTTTAGCGGCGGCCCGGTAGGGCCGGGGTTTTCCCGCCCCGTGGCCGAAGGCCACTCAGGGGGGCGGGCTTCCCGTGGACCCGCGACGCGGGTCCTGGCCGCCCGTGGCCGAAGGCCACTTAAGGGGCGGCCCGTGCCAGCCCGAAGGGCTGTCGATTAGGGGCCCCAAATAGTCACATTTCTGTAACTGAAAAACTTCCCTTTCTCGACACGGAAGTTTCACCCTTTCGGCCCATTCCACGACGGAAATGCAGAAGGGGCGCAGCGAATGCTGCGCCCCTTCTGGTGGGTCTAACGGTCAGTCACGCCGGAAGAGGTTTCCCTCCTCGTCGATTCCGTGGGTGTCGCCTTCGTCGTCGCCTTCCGCGTGCTCCTTGAGGAAGGTCTCCGCCACTCCCTTGCAGCCGAAATCGGCCATGAACTCGGCGAACATTTCCGCCTCGCCGCACGTGAAGGAGGTCGCGGTGTCGTAAAGGCAGTAACCGTCGCTCAGGCCCTTTGCGAGCTGGATTGCGGACGCAATCCAGTCCCGGGTGACGGTGCCCATTTCAGTGTGCCCGCAGAGGGCGCACAGAGGGGCGGTGGTCGGTCCGTCGGACGGGGTGATGGCGTAGCAGTTGGAGCAGTAGTCAACACCGGTGATCATGGTTGGCCCTTCCGGGTCGAGGCCCCGGGCGGTTCCCGGGGGGTGTGACCCAGGGGCCACGCGGCCCGTGCTTGCTCCTGGCCCGGTACGCGGCGAGCGGCAGCGAGGCGCAGGGCCAGGACCCGGGCCGGTGAACGCGGCGAAGCCGCCCGGCCCGGGCGGTCCGCGCTTGCGCGGACTGGGCCGCCGGTGAACGCGCCGAGCGCAGCGAGGTGCCCGGCGGCCCACCCGAAGGGCCGCCAGGCCCGAGGGCGGCACGCGAGGCCGTGTGGCAGCCTGGGTCACACCCCCCGGGAAAAGGCGAAGGGCGCAACGGGAGTCGTCCCGCTGCGCCCGTGCTGCGCCCTGGTGGCCGGCGGCTAGCTGGTGCGGCCGTTCCGGTAAGAGATGGGCTTGTCGTGGGGGTGCTCCATGCCGTACTGCTCGGCGATCACCTCGCGCATGGGGGCGTCGGGGTGGTCGAGGAGGTAGAGGAGGGAGTCGAGGGCCACCTCGGCGCAGCCCTTGTCGTGGGCGGTGAGGTCGAGGTCGCGGGCGAGGCGGGCGAGGGTGGTCTCGACGGTGAGGGTGATCTGCTCCCGGGTGTAGTGCTCCGGGGGTGCGTCGGCGGGGCGCTCGGGGGTGTACTCGTTCACCGTGAACCACTCCCGGATGCGCTGGACGGTGCGGACCCGGCGGCGGTGCTCGTCGGCGGGCACGGTCCAGTCGTTCCAGTCGAGGGACTCGTCGGCCTCGTTCTTGAGCAGCCACAGGACGCAGGTGGGGTCGTCGGCGGGCTGCTCGATGTAGAGGGTGGCGGTCTCGGGGGTGACGGTGTGCTTGATCGCGACGGACACGGTGCCCCAGCGCCGGACGACGTGGGCGGCGATGCCCTCGATGTGCAGATCGGCGACGAGCTGCTCGGCGGTGGCGTACTGCTGGGCGGTGGTGGCTGCGGTGGTCATGCGGGTTTCTCCTGGTGGTGGGTCGGGGAGGGGGTCAGCTCCAGTCCCACCACCCGCGCAGCTCCTCGGGGGTCGCGCTGTACTGCTCGATGACCATCTCGTCGAACGTGACGTCGGGGTTGTCGATCATGGCCCCGGTGGCGTTGACGACCAGGTTGATCAGGTCGTTGTCCCGCTCGCCGAGGTCGAGGGCGTCGAGGACCAGGTCGGCCGCGCCGTTGACCAGGGTCATGAACTCGTCGCGGGTGAGGGCGAGGAGGTCGTCGGCCTGGGAAGCGATGCGGTGCTCGGTGCCGGCGGGCTCGGGAGTGGTCTCGGTGCGGGTCGCGATGGCGTCGGTGCTCAAGGCGGTTTCTCCTGCGTCAGCCCCGGGCGGGTTGCCCGGGCGGTGGGCCACAGGAGGCCGCGCGGCCCTGGCTTGGCGGCCCGGTGCGCCGAGCGACAGCGAGGCAGGGCCGACAACCCGGCCGGTGAACGCGCCGAGCGCAGCGAGGTGCCCGGCCGGGCGGTCCGCGCTTGCGCGGACTGGGGGCCGGTGAACGCGGCGAAGCCGCCCGGCCCCCACCCGAGGGCCGCCAGGCCCGAGGGCGGCCCTCGGGGGGCCGTGCGGCACCCTGGGGACCACCGCCCGGGCAAGGAAGGCCGGCAACCACCCTCGACGCCGCACCGCTGCGCCCTGCTACGCCCCGCTGCGCCGCCCGGCCGTCACGTCCCGGGTACGCGAGAGCCCCTCGCCGGGCGGGCAAGGGGGCTCTCGGTGTCGGGGTCAGCCCGGGTAGGGGAGGCGTAGGCGTTCCTCGGACCAGGTGATGACGGCGTTCGCGCGCCGCTCGTCGTGGTCAAGGGCCTCGACGAGCGCGGTGGCGGTCTTGAGGGCGCGCTCCGGATCGTCCTGGGTGAGCTTTCGCCAGGCCCGGTAGGCGTCAACGGCCATGCGCTCGGTGTCGGTGGCGGGGGCTCCGGCCTTGCGCCGGCGTTCGACAGTGGCGAGGAAGGTCTCGACGACGTCTGCCCAGTCTTCTCCGCGCTGGTTGGTCAGCCAGGCCCGGAGGCTGAGCATGTTCACGGTGTAGGGGTGCAGCTCGCCGTAGAGCTGGGCGAAGGTCAGTTCGAGGAGGAGCGAGGTCTTGACGACGAACTCGTAGTCGCCGGCTTCCTGCTGGGTCCGCATCTGGGCGAGCAGCGGGCGGTACTCGGCGGGCGGCGGGGCGTTCCACAGGTCGTCCGGTGCCGCGACCGGGTCTGCTGCCACGGGTGCGGCCGGCGCCGGGGCCGGGGTCGAGGCGGGCGGCGGGGGTTTGGGCGCGGTGAACGAGCGGGTGAGAAACGGGTCCTCGGGCTCGGCCGGAGCCGGAGCCGGCGCAGGGGCCGGAGCCGGGTGGGCCCAGGGCGGGAGCGGTTGGCCGGTGTAGGGGGCTCCGGGGGCCGGAAGCTGGGTGTAGGCGGGGCGTGGGGGCTGGGCCGCGGCGGGAGCCGGTGCTGGTGCCGCGGGGTTCCCAGCTGGGGGCGCCGCGGGCGGGGCGGCAGGAGCCGGTGCTGGCCCGGCCGCCGGGGCGGCGGCCGGTGCCACTGACGCGGGCTCGTGCGCAACGGGGGGTGCCGGGGCGGGTGGAGGGGTCCGTCGGGCAGGTAGGACCGGGTGAGGCCGGGTGAGAAGGGTGGTGCGGCCGTCCGGGTCGACGATGAGGGGCACGGCGGACCCGTCCGGCTCCTTGGCGGTGGCGCGGACGGGCCTGCCGTGGAACGCGGCCTTGATCCGGACCTCGGCGAGGGCGGCGAGGCGGGGGTTCCCGTCGGCCGGGACGTACACCTCTGCGCCGTTCACCTGGGCCGTGCCCGCGGTGGTGAGGGTGATGGTGTAGACGGGCTCCGCGGGGACCTGGTCGGGGTCGATCGGGGCCTCGCGGTCCGGGACGGGATCAAAGCTCACGTTCGTTCTTCTTTCTTCCGCAGTTATCCGGCGGCGGGGAAATACGGCGGCGACCACCCTAGATATTTGGCTCCCCATTTAGATTCAATTTGCGTGGCGGGAACAATGTCGATGTATCCGGGGCGGAGAATGTCCGAACTCGCTACTTCCCCGTTTCCGATGTACATGGCGACATGTCCGGCAGCGCTGCCCGTGTCCCAGAACATCAATGCGCCTGGGGGCGGATTTCTGTCGCCGTCGTGGTGCATTGAGGCGGGGATCAGGTTGCGGTACAGCTCGGTGGCGTAGGAGTGGGAGTTGGAGGGCGGGTTGGTGTATCCGGCACCCGCCCAGCCGTAGGCGCTGGCGACGGTGGCCAGGCAGCGCAGGCGCCAGTCCGGGTTGCCGTGGGCGGCCTGGTCCCGCTCCCATTGGATCGCCTGCGCGGTCGAGCGCGGGTTCTTGACCACGTCGGGCCAGGGCGCGGTGCCGTCGTGGAACGGGGCGCCGGGCGTGCCGGGGTCGGTGCTGGTGTAGCAGCCGTCCGTGCCGGTGGGGACGGTGGGCAGGTTGCTGGGGTCGTTGGCGTGGCCGTTGCCGTCGCCCTGGCCTGCGCGTTGGAGGTCGATACCGGCGAGGCGGGCGATCTCGCGGGCGGCGTTCTCCTGGCCGGCGTACAGCGTCGGGTAGGCGGAGCGCTGCACGGCCTGGGCCGCGGTGCCCATGCTCATCGTCTGCCAGCCGACCACCTGCGTCAGGCCGGGCGGTTCGTGGTGGGGGCCGACGCCGAAGTAGAAGCTGCGCGCCTGGTACTCGGGGTGGTGGGTGATCTGCTCGACGCTTCCCCAGCCCTGCGACGGGCGCTGCTGGAACAGGCCGATCGAGTCGCGGTCGCCGTTGGGCAGGTCGATCAGCGATGACTCCTGGAGCGCGGTCATGAGGCCGATCAGGGTCGCGCGGCCGGACAGGCCGCCGGAGGCTGCTACCTGGTCGATGACCTTCGCGTTGGCGATCTGCTGCTCGCGCAGCGAGCCGGAGGGGTTCGTCCCGCTGTCGCCCGGCAGGGGGGCGCTGGGGAGGCCCTGGTCGCCGCAGGTCTTGTCGGCTGCGGAGGCATGGCCGGAGAACCCGGCGAACAGGCCGAACACGACGAGCAGCACGAACGCGACGACGGCCGCTATAGCGCCGTACTTGAGCATGACCGCGCGTTGGCCGACCTTGCTCGCAAGGAGGGCGACGCGGGCGGCGTCCCGGGTGTCCACGGGTCACAGCCCCATGATCCGGGAGACGCGCCACTGTCCGGCGCCGTCGCTGGTGACCTCGACGTGCAGGGTGATGGTCTGCGTGGTGTCGGTGTAGCCCTTGATGGCGAGGGTGACGACGGCCTTGCGCCACACCCGCAGCGGGTTGTCCGGGGGCAGGTCGGTGCCGTCCGGACCGACCGCGACGTCGGTCACCGTGGCGTTGGCGGACTGGCTGTTGAGCTTGTTCCACCCCGGGTCGTCGTTGCCGGTCAGGTTCCCGTACAGGGCCGGTTCGAGGTAGGGCTCGGCACGGTCGACCGAGGCCCGGTGGGTGCGGTCGAGCATCGGGTCGCGGGTCAGGTACAGGCGCAGCGCGGCGCGCACCACCTGGTCGTGGTCGGTGAGGCTGGCGGCGGTGGGACTGGCGCTGGCCGGGGTGGTGCTGGGCGGGTTGGGCTGGGGTGCGGTGGTGCTGGGCGCGGTGGCGGCCGGGGCCGCGGCGGGGTGGTGGCTGGAGCCGTTGAGGCCGGGCCACAGCCACCGGGCGCCGGCGCCGAGGGCGAGGATCAGGAGGACGACCAGGGCGGCACCGGCGGGCCGGATCGGCTCGCGGCGGCGCTGTTCGCTGATCCATTCCGAGGTGCTTTCGCGGACCTCGCGGCGGTGCGCTGCGCGGAGCCGGCGGCGCTGGCGGCGGTTGCCGTCGAGTTCGCCGGGGCCTTCGAGGCCGCGGCGCAGGACTTCCCGCCACTCGTCGGGGGTGCGTTCGTCGTCCCTGGCCATGGGTCGGTCACCCCTTTCGGGTGGGTCGGGGAGTGCGGGCGGTCGGCCGCGGAGTGGGGGCGGCCGGGGTGCTGCGGGCGGGGCGGCTGCCGCCGGAGGTGACGCGCACCGGCGGGCGGTTGGAGGTGCTGATGACTGTCCCGCGGCGCAGGTTGCGGACCCCGGGCGCCGGCGGCGGCGGGGCGGTGCGGAACGCGAAGGTGGGCGCGCCCGCGACTTCTGGGCGCAGTGTGGGGCTTGGGGGTGCGGTGGGAGGGGCGGCGGCGGGCGCGGTGGTGCGCGGTGTCCGGGCCGGCGCGGTGTCGGGTGCGCGGCCGGGCACTGGCGGACGGGTGTCCGCGGTGCGGACGGGGCTGGCGGACGGGGCGCCGGTGCGGCGCGGACTGCCCGGTGTGGGTACCGGAGTGCGGCCGGGCCGGGAGGTCGGGGTGCCGGGTCGGCGGGCCGGACGCGGGCCGGGCTTGTGGGAGGAGGACAGGACGGTGCGCCGGTTGGCGGCGCGGGCGGCTCCGGCGGGGACGCGGGCCTCGGCCGGGGCGAGCGGGCTGTCGGGGGGTGTGGGTGCGGCGGGCAGCGGCGGCGGCGCGGGCGGTCGCTGCTTGGGCAGGCTGGGGCCGCCGCCGGGGCCTCGGCCGGGTCCGTTTCCGCCGGCCGATCCGGCCTTGTCGCCGGGGCCTTCGACGGGCTTGAAGTCGTGCGGCTTGTAGGCGCCGCCGCGCTTGCCGCCGCCGAACATCTTGCCGGCGGCCTTGCCGAGGAGCTGGGAGGCGATCAGGCCGCCGAGCATGCTGGAGGAGCCGCCGGAGACCCCGAAGATCTGGGCGAGGACGCCGCGGAACTTCACGCCGACGATGGCGGCGGCGATGGAGAGGCCCATCGACGGCAGCCACCCGTAGGTGCCGAACATCTGGGTGGTGGCGCTCTGGAGGCTGAGCACGGCACCGAGGGTCATCGTCGCGATGAACGATTCGAGGGTGTAGCCGAGCAACTTGTCGAACCAGGCGGTGCCCCACTGGCGCGGGCGGCCGGGAATCACCCACAGGCAGGCGAAAATCACGCCCGTCAGGAGCAGCATCAGGGCGCCCAGGAGGCTGGCGAGGCCGGCGAAACAGAGCAGGAGGACCAGCGCGGCGAACATCACCACGGCGATCAGGGAGGGGACGGTGACCATGATCCGGCCGACCGGGGAGTGCCCCTGACGCCACGTCACGGAGTCTTCGCCGACGGCGTCCTTGGTGACATGGTCTTGCAGCCATTCCTTGCGTTTCTTCTTGTCAATGCCCTTGTCGAGGACCTGGGTGCCGTACTTGCGGCACACCTCGAACGAGCCGAACTCCGCCACGCACCAGGGGGCGGCGACGTAGCTGCGCCAGACCGAGTCACTGGCCTTGCGGAGCATGTCGTCGCGGGCGTTGCCGGTCATGACGGGGTCGTGGCCGAGCTTGAACGGGAAGTTGGTCGTGCCGTCGCCGAGGCCGGCCGCGGTCGCGTTGAGGGTGATGTTGGCGCCGACGGTGCGCGCGGTGTCCACACCGTTGACCCACGTGCCGGGGCTGGTGAGCAGCGAGACCGACACGACGGCCGACAGGCCCACCCACGTGAGCTGGGACATGCCGCTGCCGCGCTTGTGCTGGACGAAGGCGATCAGGCCGCCGACCGCGAGGGCGGAGGGCAGGAGGGTTTCCGTCAGGCCGGTGGCGGCGCCCGCGATGCTCTTGGTGATCGCGTTCTCCAGCGCCGGGAGCGACACCAGTTGGAACAGCCACTGCACGCACACGACGACGGCCGCACCGATGACCGCGATCAGGGCCATGCAGATGTCCGCGATGCCTTCGAGCATCGGGTCGAACACGTCGCTGACGCCGTAGTCGCTGTCCAGGACCCACGTGGTGGGGCTGCTGTACGTCTCGTACAGGGTGCCCTGCCCCTTGGGCACGTTGGTGCTCGGCGAGGGCATGAGGTCGCCGATGCCGACCGGGCTGATGTCCTCGGCGTGGGCGACCGTGGCGCACCACAGCAGGATGGACAGGACGCAGAACAGGAAGAACAGCGGGTGCACGATGTTGCGCCACAGCACCGGGCGGCGGTCGTACAGCCTCCACAAGAGGATCACTTGGCACCGCCGAGCAGCACCTCGCGGAGCTGGTCCTCGCGCTGGAGGTCGTCCTCGTGCTGGTCGACCACCCACGCGCCGCCCTCCTGGACCAGGCGCATCGCGCGGTGGTCGGCGGTGGGGGCCTGGCCGGGCCAGGTGACGGTGTAGGAGAGGAACACCCCGTATCCGGCGGCGTGGTTGCCGGAGGCGGGGACGGCGATGGCGGCGCCCGCGGTGATCGGGCCGACGCTGGCGCGCTGCGCCCCGGTCGGGGTCGGGGTGGCGATCGGTGCCGGGGTCGAGCCGTCGGCGTAGGTCGGTGGCTGCACGGAGGGGCTGGGGCTCGCGGAGCTGCTCGGCGACGGTGCCGGGGCGCTGCTGTTCGCGGCGACGCAGTCGGCGACGGTGCCGCCGCGCAGGCGGGCCGAGCTGAGCGCGCACGCGGTGTTCCAGTCGCCGCGGACGGCCGCCGCCTGGTAGTCCTGGGCGGCCTTGCGCACTGCGGCCGTGGGGTCGGGCGCCGGCTTGGCCTTGTCGGCGGGGGCCGAGGAGCAGCCGGCCGCGGCGGCGAGGACGCCGGCGGTGAGCAGGGCGGCGGTTGCGGTGCGCTTCACAGGGTCACCTTCTCCATCTGCACGCCGGTGTCGTCGGCGTCCTGGTCGTCGTCGAACTCGTCGTCGCCGTCCGGTTCCTCGTTGGCCGCCTTGGGTGAGGTGTCGAGGAGTTCGAGCAGCTCGGCGGAGGGCACGTCGAACTGGACGGTGGCCGCGTGGAAGTGGTGGTCACGGGCGATGCAGTGGCCGTGCCGGATCGTGCCGTCCGGGTTGAGGCCGATGGACTGGATGAAGGCCCGCGTGTGGTTGTCCTTCGGCAGGCCCAGCAGTTCGGCAAGGGCGTCCTGCTGCTCCCTGACGGTCAGTTGGAAGCCGAAGACCGTCGCGAGCTGCTCGGTGACGCCGACGAGCTTGATCAGGCTCTCGGGGTCCTGGGTGTCCAGCAGCAGCGCGCACCCGAGGGCGCGGCCGACGCGGGCGATGTAGGAGAGGAAGGCGGCGCCCTCGCGGGTCGCGGTGAGGACGTGCACCTCGGGGACGCACACGGCCTTGCGCAGGCCTCGCAGGTCGCGGCGGCCGGCGGTGGTGACGCCGTAGGCGAGCATGGAGTGCATGAGGGCGACGCTCATGCGGTGCAGCGGGTTCCAGTCCTCGCGGGCGACCTCGGCCGCGGGCAGCGACAGGCCCGGCATCTGCACGACCCACACGCCCGGCTCGGGGCGCAGCGGGACGGCCTCGCCGCTGGGGCGGCCCATGAACGGGGAGCCGAGCGGGGTTTGAGCGAGCTCGTGCAGGGCGTCGCCGGTCTCGCGGGCGAGCGGGTCGTCCATGCCGCGCAGGTACTCGATCACTTGCCAGGTCGCGGGCCGCTCGTTCTGCTCGATCACTGCGTTGACGGCTCGTTGGATGGGCGTCTCGGCGCCGCGGGCGCGCAGGTGTGGCGGGGCGGCGATGCTCAACTGCGCCGGTACTTCGATCTGGGCCTGGTCGGCCTTCTCGCCTTCGCGCTCCAGCAGGCGGAACAGGTCGAGGACGCCGGCGAAACGGGAGTTGATCTCGACGAGGTGGGCGTTGAGGCCGAAGTCCTGCGCGGCGGTGACCAGTCCGGCCAGGTCTCCCTTGAAGTCGAGGACCAGGTTGAACGCGCCGCGGAAGGCCGCGTCCATGATCGCGAGCATCATCGCGGTGGACTTGCCCCGGCCGGAGCGGCCGATGAACGCCGTGGTGGTCGCGTCGCCGCGGTCGCTTCCGGCGGTCGCGTCGTAGCGGAACGCGGCCTGCGTGGTGCCGGTGAGGTAGCCGATGATGGGGCCGTGGTCGTCGCCGAGCTTGGCACCGCCCCAGAACCAGGAGCCGGCCAGCGCGGTGACGTCGCGTTGGTGCGCGAGGTCGGGGACGCGGATGCGGTCGCCCGGCAGCGTTTCGAGGTAGAGCTCGCGCTGCTCCTCGCCGCCGACGATCACGTCGATGCCGAGCCCGCCGTAGTGGGTGATCACGGCATCGACCCGGGCGCGCAGGTCGGCGAGGCTGCTGGTGCTGGTGACGATCAGCCGGGGGTGGTCTTCCAGGAGCGTGACGTCGTCGCGGCGCATGTCGCGGATGAGGCCGCCCATCGCGGCCTCGGTCTCCTCGATGTCGAGGCCGGGGTCCTCCGCGGAGTGCTTGGCGGCGCTGACCCGCTGCTCCTTGGCGAGGATGCGGGCCTGCTCCACCAGCTTGAGGGCGTCGCGCTTGTGGTGGACGGTGAACCGGACGGACGCCTCGGGGCTGACCGGGACGATCAGCTCGCCCGGCTCGATCCCGCCGAACTGCTCGACCTCGTCGAGCTGGTCCTCGGTGAGTTCCGGGACGTAGTTGACCTCCGAGAGGGTCCGCAGCCACTCGCCGTTGCCGGGGCTGACCATCTCAGCGGGGAAGTTGGGCATGGTGAGTACCGAGACCCAGGCGGCGACGTCGCCCCGCTCGTCGGTCAGCCGCAGGTGGTCGGGGTAGGGCAGCACCCTGCCGTAGGTGAGGCTGACCAACTGCGCGCCGGTGATGCTGCTGCGGGTGGCGGTGGGCAGGGGCGTGGTGCGGTGCGTCTCGCGGGCGATCATCCACGCGAGGGTGTCCACGGTGGCGGGCTTCGCGGCCCAGGGCGAGGCTTCGAGTCGGCGGCCCAGGCGGCGCATCAGCGCGTCGAGGCGGGCCAGCTCGCGCGCGGGCAGGCCGGACCGGGTGATGCCGAATGCGTCCTGCACGGTGCGGCGGCTGCTGCTCTGGGCCGCCCCGGCACGGTCCGTCAGGCGCACGCCGAGCAGCAGGGTGCGCGTGGGCAGGCCCATCTGCTGGAGGCGGGCGACGCGCAGGTCCGCCCACCGCTCCCACTCACCGGCGCTGAACACGCCGCCGGCCATCTCGTCGCGGTAGTCCTCGGCCTCCAGTGGGCTCCACAGCACTTTGAGGTGGCACTCCTGCCCGGCGAGCGTGCGGGCGAGGGCGCTGGAGGCGTGGTCGAGCTCGGCGTCGCGGGCCGCCTCCGTCATGAGGTCGGTGTTGGAGCTCTCCAGCACGTACCACGCTTCGGCGTGGGTCTCGGTGACGATCAGTCCGTCCGAGACGGAGAGGTAGCGCGGCGGCGCGGCGGCGCGGTCGCCGCCGAGGCCGACCAGGCCCTCGATCTTCTTGAGCAGCTTCACGTGCGGTTCTCCTCCTTCGGCAGGGCCTTGCGTCCGTAGGCCCGCCCCACCGCGTCCGGCCCGTACAGGCGGGCGCGGGCGTTCAGGCGCAGCGGCGTGCCGGAGCCGGTCGGGATCTCGGATTCGGGGCCGAGCCACCGCTCGGCCAGCAGGCCGAGCGGGGTGTCGGCGAGCCACTCGGCCCGGGCGCCCCAGCGGGCGCGCCGGCCGAGCCACTCGGTGCGGTGGGCGGCCCGCCGGCCGCCGTTGATGACGGGCCGGTGACCGACCGTCAGGTATCGCAGGCTCAGGGCCCAGACGGTGAAGTTGTATCGGCGGTCGTTCTTCGTCGAGCGCTGGGAGCCGTAGAAGGTGGCGACCAGCGGCGGCGTGATGTACAGCGTGAGCGTGGGGACGGTCGGCAGGCCGAGGAGCAGGAGCAGGGCCCCGTTCCACGAGACAAGCAGGGAAATCGCGAGGATCAGGGCCCTGCGGACCAGCCCCTCGCCCAGGTCAACACCGAGGAGTTCGTGTTGACGCGGGTTGAGGTCGAAGTGAGCCGTGTAGGTGTGTCCGGTGCGGCTCATGAGGTACCGGAGACCTTGCCCCACAGGTCGGTGAGGACCGTCTTGACGCCGTCGGGGAACCAGACGATGGCGCCGACGAAGATTGCGGCGAGGCAGAGCGTGATCATCTCGCCCCACTCCTTCTTGAAGAAGTGGCCGACGGCCCGCAGTGCCAGGACGGCGAGGAACAGGTTGCCGGCGATGGCCAGGACCCAGGTCTTGAGGCTGGAACCGTCGGTGATCGCCGCGAGCTGCTGAACTGAATGCATTGGAGTGTGCACCCCTCGTGATGATGGTTGGCCGTTCGGGGCCCGCGGGAGGCCCGACACCGGGCGTGGCCCTGGGTTGGGAGCGGGTTAGAGCGATCCGCCGTGGATGGCGGCGACCTGCCAGGTCTGGGCCTGGGCGCTGGATACGCGGGTGAGCTCGACGCGGTACGTCTGCTCGATCGAGGCCCCGCTGACGGTCCAGGAGACGCGGGCGGTGCCGGTGCGGGTGTCGCCCGTTGCGGTGTCCACGGTCCAGGAAGAGAGATTGCCGAAGCCGAATCCGGCCGGAAGCGGCGGGATGCTGGCGCCGGGCGCGGTGGCGGAGGTGGTGGTCGGCGCGGTCGCGGCCCCGGTGGCGTACGCCCTGAGGAAGGTCTCGACGATCGGATGCGTCGTGGTGGCCATCTCGGTGTCGGTGGGTGTGACGGGGGCCTGCGAGGGCGCGGGCCCGCGGGCGGGGACGCCGACGAGCCCGGGCTCGCCCGTCACCACGATGCGGCCGGCGCTCTGCCCGACGGGCACCTCAAGGGCGACCCACTGCGCGGACGGCGCCGCTGCCGTCGCCCCGGGCGCGGGCGTCGCGGGGACGGCTGCACCGGTGGTCGGGGCGGCGGCCGGGCGGATCAGCGCGAGGACCCGTACCCGGGCCTGCCCCTGCTCGCCGACTGTGACGCCGGCGGCCTCGACGGCAAGCACGTCCTGGCGGCCGTGGCCGTCCCAGCCCATCGCGGTGTCCGTGCCGGTCGGCAGCAGCGCGGCGAGCGCGGCGGCGCGGGACTGCCGGTCGGCGGCGTCCCACGAGAGGTAGGTCCGGGCGAACATCGCGGCCGTCGCCTGCGCTTCGGCCGTCGGGTAGACGGGCCCGGTGTTCGTCGCCCCCTGCTGCTGCGGAATGTGCACCTTCGGCGGGATGAACCAGGCGCGCACGCCGGTGACGGCGGCGATGCCGACCACGCCCCACAGCAGGGTGCGGCCCGCCCGTTGCAGGAAGCGCACACCCGACCGCTCGGTGTGCGGTGTCCACGGCACGGCGGCGGCTGACGCGGGCACCGACGGAGCCGCGGCGGCCGGCTGCGACCGGGCGAGTTCCCGGCCGGCCTCCTCCCACAGGCCCCCCGGGCCTGTGGGCACGCTCTGCTGCGGCGGCACCGGCTCTCCTCCCCGCCGCTTCGGCCGTCCCCCCTGGTCACGCGCCGGACTTGCGGGCTCCGGCAGGCCCATGACCACTCGAAGAATTTTCGCTGCGCTGGGCAACCCTCTACCTCCCCAACCCCCCGCGGGGACCAACAGAACCGCTGCATCCACCCGGACCGCTGGCACCAGCACGGTCAGGGACGGCCGCCCTCCGCATCCCCCGATGACGGAGGGCGGCCGTCCCTGAACTCGCTCCAGCGGGTTCGCACCACCGCAGTTGCGAGTTCCCGGCTCTCCCTCGCAAAGTCGCCGGCGGCAGTCGGTAAGCCTCCTACCTGGCCAAACGAGCAAGATCCGGACCGGTTACGCTGACCCGCACGACGGGCTTGCGCCCGCCGGGCGGCCCCCGGTGGAGCCCCTGTGCAGTCGGCGAGCCGACCCCAGCAGGGGCGACGCGCGAGAACCGGGCATCATAGGCCAGAACTCGGTCCGTACCGACCTAGGATGCGCCAAAGTCTGCGCGCGGCATTGATTTAACTCAACGCAGTGGCAACCTAACCATATGTTGCCTGCCTGGCGACAGTGTGAATCTTGCCGATTATGATCGAGGCCGCTCTCGGGCGGTCCAACCGGAGGAAGACGGGACCTGGATGGAAATAGGACAAAGTCGGGTAAGAAGGATCTCAACTCGACTTGACCGGCTCATCACGGCCGAGAACGAGCGCCGGCGATCGGCGCGCGAACACGGCGTCGGCACCAAGCTGCCGGACCTGACCTACGACGAGATCGCCGAGCGCGCGAACGCCAAGCTCGGACCCAAAGCGATCTCGTCGGACACCATCCGCAACCTGCACCTCATGCGGGGCAGCGGCGGCAGGCCGCCAAACCCGACCGTGAACACGTTGGACGCTCTCGCCGCCGCTTTCGGGATCGACGACGGAGTCCTGTACTTCACCGGCAGCGACGGCGACGCCGAGACCGTGCACAAGCAACTGGACGCAGTGCACACGCTCGCTGCCCTCACCGGCGGCAGCGCGGAGCTGCTGGGGCTCATGGCACGAGCAACCGCCTTGACCCCCGGCTCGATTGCTCTCGTCGCCGACCTCGCCAGCCGACTCCGTGAGATCGAAGCCCAGCACACCCCCTCGGGGTCGGACCCCACGCTCTGAGACCGCCCAGTCACGGACCCGATAGCTGAGCGTGCTTCAATGGCACGCTCAGCTGACGTCCCGCAACGGAGGGTTCATGCCCCTACCAAGAGGGCTTCGCCGGAGATGCGAGGGCATACTCGCGCAGCTCCCCATACCGCAGCCCTTCACCGTCCAGGCGTTCGCCGACAACCTCGCGCAGCAGCGGGGCCGGCCAATCGTCTTCGAACCGATGCCCAACAGTGGGTCGGGCTCGCCGTCAGGTCTGTGGGTGTCCCTGCGCACCGTCGACGTGGTTCTCTACCTGGCGCACACCAGCCTGCCTCACCAGACCCTCATTCAACTTCACGAGCTCAGCCACATGGCCGCAGGCCACAGTTGCCGAATCGACCCGGAGCTGATCACCCAGGCGTTCCCGGCGATCGACGCGGAGTTCGTGCGTACGGCCCTGGCCCTTCCCCGGAAGGGATACACGAACTGGGAGGAGCAGGAGGCCGAGCTTCTGGCTCTGCTGCTCGCGGATCACTTGGGCGAGGACGCCGGCAGCACTCCCACAGCCCGACGGCTCACGGAGTCACTGACCCACCCCGTAGAAAACCGGGGATGGAGGGCCGCCTCGTGATCTTCGCCGTCATCTCCGCAGCCCTGATAGCCATCGCGGCATGGCGGCTGCCATCCGCGTTCCGCTCCGGGCGCGCGCAGCGCTCCCTGTGTCTGACCATCGGACTCCTCGGGCTGGCGCTGCTCCTGGGCGGTCGGCCCGTCGGCGACCACCTTCACGAGCTCCTCCCGAACTCGCCGGTCCTCCTCAAACACATGTTCGGCGTCGCATCGGCGGCCACGCTGATCGACTACCTGTACGTCGTACACGGTCGCAGGGTCCGCGGGCACCTGCTGCTCCTGGGGGGAGCCGAAGCCGCCCTGTTCACCCTGTTTTTCCTGGCCCTCCCCCGACGCAGCGGCGGGAGCTTCGACGACGTGGTGAAGCAGCATCTCGGCGACCTCCGCCTCGACGCCTACCTTGCCTGCTTCTACGCCTTCCTGGGGTACTCCATGGTCGCCGGGGCGTTCCTCTTCTGGAGCACCCGCCAATCCGTGCCGCGCGGGCTGGCCCGGGCCGGCACGACCTGCCTCGCCGTCGGCTGCACCGTCGGCACTACGTACACGGTGTGGCGCATCGGCGTTCTGGGCGTCGCGCACGTCGCAGCCCCGAGCCTGGCCGTCACCGACGGCATCAGCGATCTGCTCATGGGCCCGTCGATCATTCTGATCATCGTTGGCCTGGTCCTCGCGCCGCTGCGCTCCCTGGTCCGCTACGTCCGTCACCAGCGTTCCATCTGGCACATGCAGCCTCTGTGGTCCGCCGTCGTGGCCGAGTTCCCTCACTTGGCCATCGGCGAGGGCCAGCGCTCCCGGCTGGGTGAGCTGCTGACCATCGGCGGACGCGACATCGACGCCGCCCACATCGCTTTCGGCATCCGGGACGCGACGCACGCCCTGGTGCCATGGAGCCCGACGGCCGGCAGCCGGGCGACCATCAGCAGCGACCCCGCCAACGAGGCCCGATGGCTGCGGGCCGCGCTGCTGCGCAAGGCCACGGGCGAGGGCGAGAGCACCGTTGACCCTGCGGCGATCATCGAACGTCAGATGCGGGGGCCCAGCGCCGAAATCCGGTGGGCGGCAGAGGTCGCCCGGCACTTCAACACCGAGGCCCGTCACTGATGAACTCCGCCACCGCCGCGCAGGCGTCACCGAACCCACTCGCGCGCCGCATGTCCGACTGGATCGACCCGAAGAACGTCATCACGGCGGTCAGTCTCCTCATCGGCTGCGGCCTGTACGGGTGGCGCGGCCTCGGCTGGGCAGCCGTCGCGATCGTATTCGCCGCCGTCCTGCCGATGGCGTACATCCTGTACGTTGCCGGGGACGGCACATGGGCAAATCGGCACCTGACGGAACGCCAGCAGAGAATCACCGTGCTGCCGGTCATTAGCACTTCCGTCGCCGCCGGCCTGGCGCTTCAAACCGTCACCGGCGCTCCAGGCCCGATGATCGCCATGACTGCCGCCATGTGGGCCACGATCACCGCGATCTGGCCGGTCACCGTTCTCGCTCGGTACAAGATCAGCGTTCACACGGCCGTCACCGGGGGCTCCGTCGCCATGCTCGCCCTGGCGTTCAGCCCCGGCTGGTCGATCGGCTTCGCACTCGTCGCAGGGCTCGGGTGGGCGCGCGTCTCCGTCCACGAGCACACCGTCTCACAGGTCGTCACCGGAGCCGTTCTGGGAACCGCTGTTGCCGGGACGGTCTACGCCCTGATGGCCTAGGCGCGCAGCGCGACGCGGGCCCGGCCGGAGAAGCTCCGGCCGGGCCCTACCGCGTTCAGCCACTTGAAGCGGCTTCCTCCGAGGCATCGTCAGCGGGCCGGCTGTTGTGGGTGTTGTGGTTCTTCTGCCACTCCTGCCAGGCGGCGAGCCAGCCCCGGAGCTCCTCCTCCGTGTAAAACCAGGTGTGCCCGTCCGTGACCCCCTCCGGGAACACAATGCCCCGGGCCTCGCCGCGCTTGCGGTAGGTGCGGACGGTTGCGGCCTTCCACGGAAGGATGCCGGCCTCGAACGCCTGGGTCAGCGTGTACGTCTCCGGTCCCGCGTCGGGGTCCGCCTCCGGTGCCGCTGGCGGGGTTGTCACGATCTCTGGCGCGGGCGCGGGCGCCGCTCCTACGGCTTGTGGCGCGGGAGAACTCGCTGCGATCACCCCCGCAGTGCGCAGCACGACAGGGGGGAGCGACGCCGGCCCGTACTTGCCGCCGGGCAGGAAGTCGGCGACGGCTGCGGTCGAGGCTGCCTCCTTGAGCGCCTCCGGCGTGATCCACGGAGCCATCTCTCCGGCGTCGAACCAGCGGGGCGCCGGACGGCAGTCGGCGAGGTACCGGCCTACCTCCGGGGTGACGTAGGACGCCTGAATCTCCCGGACGAACAGGTGGTCGCCCTCGGCGTCGAACCTCTTGTCGCTGTACGCGCCGCGGCCCTTGACGGTGGTGTCGAAGGAGAGGACGGGAGTGGACTGGCCGAAGGCCACGCCCCAGGAGGTGCGCTCCTGCTGGCCGACCAGAATGCGCGTCCCGATCTGGGCGCGCTCCATGGTGCCGCCGAAGTAGGCGTTGGCGAACTGCTGGGTGCCGACGACCACGCGGTGATTCGAGGAGCGGCCTTGCAGGAGGATGATCGCGAGCCAGTCCTGAAACGGCGGCTGGCCCTTCCCCTTGATTCCGTGACGCCACCAGATGTAGGCCAGTTTGATCAACGTGGGGAGCTCGTCCACGACGAGAGTGCGGCCGACGAGCTGCTGCCGCATCGCGGGGTCTCCACCCTTCTCGCCCGCCGCCTCGGCCGCCATCATCGACGTCAGGAATTCGGCGAATGCCGCCATGCATGCGCGCACCGTCTTGTGGACCCGGACGCCCGAGTACCCCTCGGCCTCGATCATCGAATTGCGCTTGGTGTCGAGAATGTCGACGAGCTCGCCGCCCATCCTGGCGTTCAGCACGGCCAGGTAGAGAATGGTCGACTTGCCCGATCCGGTGTCGCCCGCCACGCCCCAGTGCGGCGTCTCGGTCTGGGTCTGCACGACTGCGTCAACGAGCTCGTTGTCCTCGATCGCCAGGCCGATGAAGACCTTCCGCAGGTCGCCGGTCGGCTTCCACGGGACGTAGTCGGGGAGCTTCACGCGAGGCTTCGGCTTCGGCTTCAACGTCCACTCGACGTAGTGCTCCCTCCCGGCCTGGTGCCACTGGGAAATCCATTCCCCCGGGGTGCGCTCCTCGACGATCCTTTCGATCTGCGCTTTCGCCTCCGGGCTTCCCACCCAACTGACGGGAAGGCGCAGCACGATGCGCGCGCCGTCCGCCCGGAAGTCGTCCGGGACTTCAAGCCAGCGCTTGCGGCGCTCGGTCTCCGCGAGGCGGAGGATCTGGCGGATCGGTACCCACAGACCGGGTCCGTAGACCTGGCCGTCGGTCCAGGCGGGGGCTACCTTCCACCAGCCGAGGCCGGCCGAGCTGGTGGCCGCGGCGACCAAGACGGCGCCGGCGGCGGCGACCAGGACGGGCCAGAGGGCCCCGGGGAAACGCCACCAGACGTAGGCGAGCATGAGCGGGGCGATCCGCACGGCCGAGCGCGTCGACAGCGGCCAGCGGGGCCAGGCCCGCAGGACGCGGACGATCCCGGCCAGGGAGCGGCCCAGGAGGAGGAACGGGGAGGCGAGGGCCCGGGCGACTCGCATGGCGGCGTTCGGCCGTTTCGCCTTGTCGAACGAGACGTCCGGCACGGAGGCGGGTGCGGACTTCCCGAGCTCGGCGAGCGGGCTCTCGTTGCGCTCGTCGTCGGGCTGCGGGGCACCCGAGTGCCACCACGTCGCCTCGCTGCGCTGGACGCCGTCGAGCTCGCGGCCGGAGAAGTAGCGGCCCACTCCGGCGGCGATCTTGCCGAAGAACTCTTCGACGGAGCGGTTGAACGCCTGCTTCTCCGCCGCGGTGCGGGCCTGGTTGGCGAAGACTGCGAGAGCGAGCAGGCCCGCGGCGACCAGGCCGCCCACCCCGCCGGCCCCGCCAGGTAGATCGCTGATGAATCCGGGCAGTTTCACCGGTCCCCCTTCGTGCTGGTGCGTACGCCCCCGGTCGGGTGCACAGGGCGATCTTCGCTCACCGTCGGAGACGTCGCCGGGTCGGTCGGCGTCCGGCCCAGCGGTGTCCGGTGGGGGTCAGGCCGTCCGGCCGGTGCGCAGTGCTGTCGGGTCGGGGAGGGCGTCGAGGGCGGCGGCCCAGGGGTAGGTGTCGGGGTTGCTGTGGCGGGGCGGGTGCGGGACGAATCCGCCCGGGCCGAGGAGGAGGGTCACCCCGTCCTCGCGCAGCCGGTCGGCGTGGATCGCGGTGGCGCGCTGGTTGGCCTGGGCGGCGTTGAAGTGTGGCAGGGCGACGACCGGCTTGTTCATTCCCATGGACTCGGTGAGCAGGCCCAGGGCGAGCGTGTCGGAGATGCCGGCGCCCCACTTGTTCAGCGAGTTGCAGGTGAGCGGTGCGGCCAGCAGGGCGTCGGGGGAGGGCAGCACGTCGGACTGGGAAGGCAGTTTGTAGCGGTGGCGCACCGGGTGGCCGGTCAGCTTTGCGAGGCTGTCGAGGTCGAAGCCGAGGGCGGGGTCGGGGTCCTCCTGGGCCCAGCGGTGGGCGGAGGGGCTGAGGATCAGGCAGACGTCCCAGCCGGCGGCCTGCGCGGCGCGGATCGGGGTGGCGATGCGGCGGACGGGCGGGGCCGCGAACGCGACCACGTACAGGGTGCTGCTGGTGGTGGTATCGGTCACCCCGCCAGTCCACCCCGGGCCCGTCAGCGCGCGCAAGCAAACTCTGGCCGTCCGGCAGGGCCGGGCCGTGGCCGAGGCGGTCGGCGGTCGGGCCGCTCGGTGGGCCGCCAGGTGTCGGGCCGTCAGGTGAGGCCGCAGCGCTCGGCGAGGGCGTTCAGCCGGCCGCTCGCGCTGCCGGCGCCGAGGAGCCGGAGGTCCTCGACCAGACGGTGGGTACGGGGCCGGCAGCGCACTTCCTCGGGGGCCTGGCGCTCGGCGTCGAGGAGGGTGTCGACGGCTTCCTCACGGCGGCCGGCTTGGAGGTAGCCGCGGGCGAGGTCGGCGAGGTGGTGCGCGCGGCGCTCGCGCGGCAGGGCGCCGAGGGCCGGGTCGGGGATGCCGACGGCAATGGCGACGGCGTCGGCGCCCTGGGAGAGCTGGACCATGGCGGCGACGCGGTGAACGGCGGCGTTGGTCGGCCCGAAGGCGGTGAACATCGCGTTGCCGTCGTGGCCGAGCTGGGCGGCGTGGTGGTCGGCCTGGTCGAGGAGCTCGGGCACGTCGATGGCGGCGCGCGGGTCGGTGCGCTCGGCGGCGGCGGCCTTGGCCATGGCGGCCTTGAGGTAGAGCATGCCGAGGACGCTGAGCCCGGATTCGCCGCGTTCGAGGAGGTCGCCCTCCAGCCGAACGGCCGCGGCGACGGCGAACTCGGCGGCGGACCGGGCCTGCCCGGAGTGGGTCATCGCGTCGGCGAGCTGCCGGGCGGCGGACGCCATGATGACGGGGTCCTCGCTGCGCTCGGCGACGGCGACGGCGCGGTGACCGGCGAGGAGGGCGAGCTCGACGGCCCCGTACTTGGTGGCGGTGCCCTCGGTGAGCCCGAGGGTGAGCGAGAGCAGGCGCAGCGCGGCGATTCGGTCCTCGCCGGTGTAGCGGGCGGCGGCCCGGTTGGTGTCGGTCAGCAGCTCGGGGACCAGGCGGCCGAGTGCGGCGAAGCTGCCGGCCTGGAAGGCGAGTCGGCCATGGACGAAGCGCCGGCGAAGGACGTCGATCGGCAAGGGGTCGCCGCCGCTGGGGTCCGCGGTGCCGGTGATCAGGTCGTGCCGCTGGAGGGCGTCGCGGATCTCGGCGAGCTCGACGGCATCGACGCAGCCGGCCGCCGGGGTGTCGTCGAGCAGGTCGGCGATCTCGATCTTGAGGACCCGGGCGGCCATCTGGAGCACGGACAGGCGAGGGTCGCTCTGGCGGAGGCCGGCCTCGATGTTCTGGGCCCATCGACGCGACTTGCCGCCCATCAGGCGGGCGAACTCCTCCTGCGTCATCCTGCGGCGTGTACGCCAGTAGGCGATGCGCCTGCCGATCGCTCGGTTGAGTTCGTCGTCGTCCACGCCGCACCTCGGGCCCGGGTTGGGTGAGAATGCACCCGAAACGAGTGCTTACTGTCTGTTGTACCGCCTTTACCGTGCGGTCATGGCTCCCTCTGCGAACTCTCCTGCCCCGCCGCCCTCCTGGACCGCCCGGCTCCACCCGGATGAGGTGCTGGTCCATGAAGCGCGCTACTCGCTGCCCAGCAGCACCACCGAGTTGGCGGCGTGCGGGCTGGAGTGGGACGCGGTCGCAGTGACGCCGCTGGAGCGCGGACTGAGCGCCCTGGACGTCCTCGGGCTGCCGGTGGACGCCGGCGTGCCAGTACTGGCGGACTACGTGCGCGGGGAGCTGGTGGTCCTGGTCGCTCCGGGGACCGGCGGCGCGGCGGCCGATGTGCCCGGCGTGCGGGTGCTGGCGGCCGGGGCATGGCTGCTGCTGCCCGTCCGGGGGCAGGGGGCGATGGCAGCGGCCTGGCTGAGCGCACCGGACCCGCAGCGGCCGAAGTACGGCGATGTGACCGCGCTGCGCGAGGCGCTGCTCCGCACGGACGCCGACCGCGTCGATCGGTCCGAGCGGACGTTTCACGCGATGCTCCGGCGGCCCGGGGTGGAGGCGTCAACGGCCCGGCCTGTCGGCTCCCGTCCGCTGGTGGGCACCTGAGTTCTCCGGCCCCGGGGCCGGCAGTCGCCGAACGATGCCGGCCTTCCCCGTTGCCAAAGGGGCGCTCCTGGGATTTCAGCAGGAAGGGAAAGCAGGGCCTGGCGGTGAAGGCCGCCGAGCGGCCGGGGGGGGTTCGGTCCCGGCGTGCGCCGGGTACGGCGGCGGGCACCAGCGAGTTCTCCGGGCCGGGAAGGCACCCGAACTGTGTGCCTTCCCGGCCGGGGACTGTCCCTAGATTGAGTGTCAGCCGCCCGGGCCTGGCATCGCGCCAGCTCGGCTCCCCCCGCCGCGGGCGGCCGGTGAGCGGCGCCGTCCCTGCTGGGGCCTGGGCGGCGCCCCTCCCCGATCCCCCGGGCTCTCCGGGGGCGACACCTACAGGAAGCGCGCCCGGCCGGGCCGGACGCGCGCAGCCGAAGGAGTTCGCACATGACCGTCACCACTCAGCCCGACCCGGTCGCCGTCGGGCGCCGGGCCGCCGAGATCCTCGCCGGGATCAAGGGCGACGAGGAGTTCGAGCGGCTGGAGGAGTCCACCAAGCTGTACCCGGACTGCTGGGCGTCGTACACCGGGTACCCGATCATCGCGCAGTGGAACGAACCGGTCGACAAGCACCCGCTGTTCGTCGAGGGCCTGCGGCTGCTCGCTCTCAAGGCCGCCGTGTACGAGCTCAGCGGCGGCGACGAAGCCTCGGCCGAGCTGCTGGCGTCCGCGCCGGTGGACGAGATGGTGCACGCGATCCTCGCGCAATACACCGTCGCCAACCGGATTCAGGACCGCGTGGGCATGAAGTTCGTGCACATGACGGACACCGAGCGCTGGGGCTACAACGCCGGCGACTACACCCACCAGTGCTACACCGCGGCGTTCGGCGCCGAGCCGCCGGAGCGGTACTGGATCGGCAAGGCCGAGACCGCCCGCCGCCTGGCCGTCCTGCGCGAGCGGTACGACAGCATCGGCATCCGGGACATGGGCAAGAGCCACAACATCGACTTCGGGCTCCCCGCCCTGGTCTAGCCCCCGCTGAGCACCCGGCGCATCGCCTCGACGACCGTCTCCGCACCCCAACTCGCCCGGGCTGAGGACTCCGCCCGCGCGAGCACTGCGGACAGGTCGTCGGGGTGGGCCTCCGCGATCTGGCGGCGCAGCAGTGCGAGCAGCTCGTCGGGGATCACGGGGGCCGGGTGCGCCGGGCCCCACTCGCCGCCGGCTTCGTCCTCGGACGGGGCCGGCGGCGGTGTGTACGGGGCCGAAACCGGCGGCGGCAGCACGGCGGCGGGGCGCAGGGGCTCCTGCTGCGGCTGCGGGTCGGGGTCCTGCTCCCCCGCCCAGGCCGGGGCGGGGACGGGCTCGGCGGCGCTGGCGTAGCGGCCGGGCGGGAGGCCGAGCTTGTCGGGGTGGACGCACACGCCGGTGCCGTCGGGGGTGACCCGGTAGTCCACCGCCGGGTTGTACCGCGACTCGCGGTCCGGCTTGGCCGCGACGTCGAACTCACCGAGGGCGAGCAGCAGCGAGGGGCAGACCGCGCACACCGTGTGCTCCCGCCAGGGGGGCAGGGACAGACCGCTTCCGGACATAAGGACCACCGTAGCTAGGAGGGAACCGACTTGACGCCACTCACCCGCCCCCGGCACCCGTTGGTGGAGGAGGCGCTCGAACTCGCGCGTGACTGGTGCGCGGGGCACCGGGTGGACGACGCACCGGCGCTCGGCCATGCGGTCCGGGTCGTGCTCACCCTCGACCGGCACGTGCCCGCAGCGCCGGCGGAGGTCGTGGCGGCGGTGCTGCTGCACGACGGCCCCGAGTTCGCCCCGGCCGGTCGGCTCGATGCCGAGCTGGGTCGCCTCGGCGGCGAGGTGCTGCGGATCGTGCGGGCGATGGAGAGCGAGCACCAGGCGCTCGACGAGTTCTCCACCCGGCCCGAGCTCGTCGCCGAGCACGTGCGGGCACTGGTGGAACACGACCCGTGGACGCTGCGGGCCTCCACCGCTGACAAGATCGTCGCCTTCCGGGCGCTCCTGCACCGGGCGGCGCGGTCGGGCGACGCCGCCGCGTTCTTCGCCCGGCGGGCGGCCCTGCGCGAGCGGCTGCCGTACTTCGACCGGTTCTCGGCGGCGGCCGGGCCGGACCTGCCGACGGCGATGGCCGCCGAGCTCGACCAACTGCTCTGGCACATCGTCGTCGTGGCGGGCTGGCGGCACGGCGGTGTCGTGCCGGCCTGAGCAGCGGCCGGTCACCCACCTGTGCTGCCCGCGTGGACGTCCACGCGGGCGGCACCTTCTCGTTCTGCCTGGGTGCTACTGCGGGTGGGTCCAGTAGTCGACCTGGTACGGGTCATCGGGTTCGGGTGGTGTGCCTTCCAGTCGCCGGACAAGCCCAGCGCCTTGTTCGCCCAGGCGAGCGCGGCGTCGTCGTCGCCGTCCTCGATCTCGGCGTTCGTGTCCCACGGACCGCTGTCGGAGATCGGGGCGCCGTCGTCGTCGAGCTCGGTGTCCCGGATCGTCCAGGCCGCATCTTCCGTGCCCTCAGCCTCGTACGCCAGGGACCAGACTTTTTCGCCCATCGGGCACCTCCAGAAGGAAGAGGAAGCCGCCGGCCGACTGCCGCGCGGCACCGTCACCTGCCGGCCCAGGATGACCGCCTGCACTGACAGGGCGTCATATACCTGCTGATCTGCACAGATGTGCGAATGGTCGTCGATGGCGGCGGTCGCGCGCGGCGGCCGGGCCGGTGTTCACCGCTTGCGGAACTGCTGCTCGGCGAGCTTGCTGCGGGCCTTGTGCGCGGTGGGTCGGGGGCCGGATGCGTCCCTGCACGGCCGTCCGACCGGGGCGGTGCACGCTGGGCAGGGGTAGAGGAACGGCGTTGGGCCGGGCTTGCGCTTGCCCCCGGGGCCGGACGCCGGGAGCCGGGCCATCGCCGGGCCACCGTTGTCCACGCGCAGTCGGTGCCGGCCTGCCTGCCGGGATACCGCAGCGGGGGCGGGCACCGCGCGCAGCCGCGGGGGACTCGGCGGCGGGGTGTAGGGGCGGTGGACGGCCGGGCCCAGGTCGCTGTCGGCCGCCTTCGGCGCCGGTGCGCAGCACGATTCGCAGTACCCGTCAGTGAGTCGGGCGGCCCCGTGGCCGCACCCTTCACAGCGCAGCCCGCGCACTTCCCGTCGCATGTCGCCACCCGCTCTCGTGCCGCCCGGGTGGGCGGGGCACAGGGGCAACGACCGCAGGTGCCGCGCGGTCACAAGAAGTCGCTCCGGCGGGGGAACGCGCAAGTGCCCGGTCCCTGCGGGGCCGGGCACTTGCGGGTGGCGCGCGTTGGCGGGGTCACCCGGCAGCGGCCGTGCCGGGTGCGGCCTGGGCCGCCGCTTCGAGGGCTTCGAGGGTGGCGTGCTGCGGGCCGAAGCGCCACCGGGGGCTGAGGCCGAACAGGTCGGCGAGGTCCTGCGGGCTGGTGATCTTGCGGCGCATCCGCGCCCATGCAATCTCGTTGATCGCGGCCCGCGCGCTGGCGGGCAGGCCGTCGAACAGCACGGCGGCTTCATCGTGAACGGGGGTCTGTACCCGTACCAGGGCGGTCGACGGCGAGGGCGTGGCGTCCGGGTTGGTGGTCGCGGTCTCGGTGTGGCGGTCCATGGCGGGGTCCTCTCGGTCTGGGTGGCGGATGGTCAGCGGGCGGCGACGAGCAGGCAGGCGAGCGTTTCGATCATGTCGTGCGCCGCCTGGTCGGTGAGGTAACTCCCGTTAATTCCATTGGAGTTGAGGTTGTAGAACTCACTCTTGCCGATGGCTTCGCAAAAACGGCGCAGCGGTTCACGCCGGTCGATCAGGTAGTGACTGCCTCCCGTGACGACCAGGGCGGCGAGGAGGCGACCGACGGGCAGGCGGACGCCGAGGGCGCGGGCGCCGGCCGCGATGACGGCCGCTTGCGTGGCGGTGTAGGTCACCGAGTGCCGGAGGGCCGCGGCCCGGCCGCCGCGGGTGCCGTACTTGCGACCTCGGTAGGTGACGGGGGCGGCGTCGGTGGCGCCCTTCACGACGGCGTCCCGACTGGCCTGCACGATGTGGTCGCCGACGTTCGCCCCGGCGCGCATCAGGCCGAGGACGAGCGCGAACAGGGCGGCCCGGGTCGCGGGGCTCTGGGCAGAGGTGTGCATCATGGTCGTGCCCTCTCTCGCAGTGGGTGAGTACAGGGGGCGGCCGGTGTCCGGCCAGATGTCCGGCCGCCCTCGCATCACGATGATGCGCCGTCAACTCCCCCCGCTTCTGCCCGCGTTGGGCACAACGAGCGTGAGGCCGGTCACTGCGACTGCTCCCAACCGCCATCGAAGGGGGAGCTCGTGACAGTGACGGTGAAACCGACCCGGGAGGGGGTTGGTAGGCGCGGGGTCTGGACATGGTCCACAGGACCGGGGCGTACGGGTCGTTCGCCTCCCAGGTGACGACGAGCTCGGGCCCGGGGGGGCCGGCCGCAGAGCTCGGTCATCTGCTGCCGGAGCTCCTCCTCGCAGCGCTGCTGTGCGGCGCAGACGTCGGCGAATGTCGGTTCGAACTCCTGGTACTCCTCGCCGCTGCCGTACGACGCCCGGTAGCGCACGGTCAGCTCAGCGTGGCGAGGTCGTCTGGCACCCAGGCCGGGGCCTCGCCGTCGTGGTCGGCGAGGAGCTCGGCGGCCTGGTTGTCGAGTTGCTCCTCGACGAACGCCCGTTCCTGGCCGGCGATGTGGACGAGCACGGACGCCGCGAGCTCGGCCGCGGTGATGACGAGCGTGTAGGCGTCGTGGCTGAGGTGGTCCTCGCGCACGTAGCGGTCGCAGTGGGCGGCGTGCCGCTCGGCGCGGTCCTGGTCGAAGCGCTCGCGCTCCTCCTCGGTGTGCGGCTTGGCATCGTGGGCCTGGGCCTCGACGTACAGCCAGGCCAGGGTGAGGGCGGTCGGCTGGGCCGGGTGGGCGTGGCCGACGCGTTCGGCGTTGGCGCGGGCCTTGACGGTCTGGTCGTCGATCCACTGCCGTGCCTTCTCGGCGTCACCGCCCTGCGCCGCCATCAGGTAGGAGGCGGCGCTGCGGGCGAGCGCGTCGAGGACCAGGATCAGCGGCTCGCGCAGCTCGCCCGGGTCGCCGGCCGACGGCCCTTTCACCCAGTCCGCGACCAATGCGGCGCAGCGGCGGAGCCGCTCCACGTCGGTGGAGGAAGGGTCGGGAAGCATGCCGTCGGCAGCGGCGCGGGTCAGGCCCAGGGCGACGAGTTCGGCGCCGAGCTCGTCAGGTGCAGGGTGGGGGGTCACTGGTCGGCCTCCATCTGTACCAGGGCGGAGGCGCGGGCAACGTGGCCGGCGGCGGTGCGGATGCGGTAGACGATGCGGCTCGCGGCCTCGGAAACGCCGAAGAATGCCTCCCGGTGGGCACTGCCGAGGAAGTCGATCGCATGGCTGAGGTGGGCACGCAGGTGCACGACGGTAGTGGCGTTGACCCGGCTGTCCAGCACCTGAGGGCTGCTCACGCAGATACGGCGGAGCTGGACGAGGCTCGTACGGATCTCCTGGAACCGGTCGTCGATGTCGTACAGCTCTCCCGGCTTGAACGGGGCCTCGGTGCCGAGAGCAGGAACGAGGACCTCGGAAATGAGCCTGCCCATCTCGGCGACGTCGTCGTCAACGACGTTGATCGGGTCGCTGTTGTGCTGCTGAAGGTAGGCGAGGGTCGTCTCGACCTGGTCGAGGTAGAGAACGGCGGCGCGGGCGAGTTCGTCCGCAACATCGGTGTTCCCCTCACCGTAGGAGTCCACTGCGAGGTTGAGCTCGCGTGAGGCCTCCTTGATCTGCCTGTGCAGGCCGGCGATGTCGTCGGAGACGGGTTGCGCGGCGTAGGTCTCAAGCAGGCGGTTGGCCTGCCAGAGGTCGAGGGTCGGCGGGACCGGGCCGAGGTTGTGGCGCTCGGCGGCGGCGGCGAGGTGGCGGCGCAGGACGGGGAGGAGGTCCTCGGTCCTGCTGTCGGCGTACGGCAGGGGCGACGTGGTCATGGGGGTCATTCCTGGTCGGTGGCGGGTTTGGTGTTCTACTCGGCGCGGGTGTGGCTGGCGCTGTGGAGCGCGGCGGCCAGGGCCTCGGCGAGGGCGGCGTCGTTCGTGCCTACGCCGTGCTGCTGGAGGGTTTCGAGCAGGATCTCGCGGGTCTGCTCGGCGGTCGGGGCCGACAGGACCAGTTCGCCGTTCTGGTCGAACTGGAACGCGCCGGCGGCGAATGCTGAGAGGAGTTGCTCGGCCACCTGACTGACGGACAGGCCGTGCACCTCCCGGGCCCGCTGGATGGACCCTTCCCAGACCGGGCCGAGGACGTTGATCCTCCGCGGGGTCTTCTCGTCGGTCACTTCGTTGACGCGCGGCCTGCCGGGGGTGCGCGTGTAGTGCTTGGGGGTACTCCGCGGCTTCTGGGTGTTGCGCGGCACGGCCACGCGGCACACCAGGCCGGTCACCGGGCGGCCGTCGGGTCCGGGCACCTTGCCGACCTCGAACGGGAACTCGGTCCCGGCGGTCTCCGCAGCGATCTTCTCGGCGGCTGCCGCGATGGTCTTCACGGCTTCCTTGTTCAGGGGGACGACGTAGGTCTCTACGCAGAGGTCGCCCTCATAACGGCCTTCGACCACGACGTCACGGCCGGAGCCTGCCGGCCGCTCGCGCTGTCGCAGGCCCAGGCCACGGAGGTACGGGGAAATGGTCCGGGTCGGACCGTTGAGGGCACTCATTGATGGTTCTCCTGTCGGGGCTCTGTAGGGTGGTGCGCACCGGTTTGCTTCCTTGGTCGGTGGCGGATCGGTGACGGCGGCGGGCCCGGGTTTCCGGGCCCGCCGCTTTCGTGTGTCGGTGCGCGCTCACCTCTTGTTCACGTCACGCAGTCTGGCGGGTCGTGCTTCGCGGGGCTTGCAGGGCTCCCCCGGTACCGCGGACCGGGCTGCGGCGGCTGCGGCCCACGGCCGTAGCCGGGGGACGGAGCGCGCTGCCGGCCGAAGGCCGGTTGTGCGGACGCCGCGGCGGGCAATGCGCCTGCTGCCAGGTGGCACGGCGATGCCCGCGGCGCGGCACCTGGTGCGGGCGGCGGACGGCAGGCAGGTCTACGGCCGCGGGGTCCTGGCCCTGCTGCTCGGCGTCGAGCTCGGCGGCCCGGGCGAGGAGGACCTCGGCCGCGCCGTGGGCGCCGATCTGGCGCAGCAGTTCGGCGCGCTCGCGCAGTTCGGCGGCGCCCGGTGCGGCTTCGATCCGGACCGGGGCGGCTGCCGCGGCGGGTTGGGCCTCGCTGCGGTCGGGCTCGTCGTCCGCGGGGTGGTCGAGCAGCCGGTCGAGCTGGGCGAGCTGGATCTCCGTCAGCACGACCCGGCCGGTGTCCGGTTCGGCGGCCTGCTCGGCCCGGGCGGCGCGCTGCTCGGCGAGCTCGGCCTCGATCCGCTGGAGCGTGGCGCGGGCGGCTTCGGCGCTACGGCGGTCGGCGCTGGCTGCGGCGAGCTGCTCGGCGGTGGTGACGGCGAGCAGGTAGGCCGCTTCGGTGCCGGGCCGGGTCACCTGGTTGAGCCACTTGCGGCCGATCTCCCGCACGCTCTCGCGGGCGGCGGCGCGGGACTGGTGGGGGAACGGCCGGCCCGGGTCGAGTTCCTCCTCGGCGGTGCGCGGCGTATAGGGCAGGGTCAGGACGTTGACGAGGTCCCGACGGAACTCGCGGCGGAAGCGCGTGACGGCGGCACGGCGCTCGGAGGGGGTGCACCAGTGCTCGCCCTCCCCGGTGAGCCAGTCGGCGCACCGCTTGCCCCAGGGGGCCGAGAGCCGGTCGAGCTCGTCCAGAAGGACCGGCAGGACCGCGACGAAGCGGGCGAGGTCGCCCGGGGCGGCGCTGACCGTGGCGTCGGTCCGGGTGCGGCCGAGCCGGACCTCGCGGATCTCCTGGCGCTCGCTGGTGCCGCGGAAGCACCCGTTGTCGGTGATCTCGCTGCCGGTGTCCACGTAGACGGTGCGGTAGGTGACGACCGTCTCGAAGTGCACGCCGAAGTGCCGGCCGAGGGCGGCGGCGAGCTCGCGGCGCTCGGGGCCGCGGCGGGAGGTGTCGGAGAACTCCAGCCGGGCGCCCGCGGTGCCGCGGTGGGCGGTGAACCCCCTGACCAGCCGGACCGGGCTCGCACCGCGCTTGGGGGTGTACGGGTCGGCCCAGGCGTCGGGGAGGCTGGGCACGTAGGCGGTGGCGGTGTCCGCGTCGAGCTCGACGTCGAACGGAAGCTCCGTCTGCCGGGCCTCGCCCGGCTGCTGCTCGGCGGCGATCGGGCGGCCGGCGGCGATGGCTGCGAGGCGCTGCATCTGCTCGCCGATGCCGCGGGTGCCCTCCAGCGGCGCGGCGGCGTCCGGCCACACCGAGCGGGCGAGGGCGACGTACGCGGCGCCGCCCAGGACGGTGACCTCGGCACCGCCGAGCAGCAGCTCGAACGCCTGGTGCCGCAGGGCCTCGGGGGTGATGGTGCCGGGGTCGCCGGCCTTGAGGTCGTACGGGGAGATCCACTCGTCCAGCGGGAGCAGTCCGTACTTCGCGCTGAGGATCAGAATCCGGGTGTTGCGGTCGGCGAGCTTCTCGGCGGCGCGGCGGGCGGCGCGGTGGTAGCTGCCGGTGTACATCTCGCCGGCGCGCTCGGGGCGGCTGCTCTTGGCGCCGCCGCACGGCACGATGATCACGCGCTCGCGGGGCAGCTCGGCGGCCAGGGCGCGGCCGGCGTCGGTGATGACGCACCGGCACTTCACCAGGTCCCTGATGCGGTAGCCGGCCAGCAGGGGACTGTCCGCGCCTTCGAGTTCGGCGAGGCCGCCGCTCTCCTCCAGGGCGCAGAGCGTGCGGTAATTCACGGTCTGGGGGAACCAGCCCTCGGGGTGGTTCGCCGCGGTGAGCAGGGCGCGCCGCTGCGCGAGGCCGGGGGTGCGCCCGGGGCGCCTCGGGACGGTGATCGGGGAGTTGGCGGTCATGACGGCCTTTCGGGCTTCCTTGGTCGGAAAGGCCATTATAGTGCAAGTTAGCTAACTTGCGCAATTCTTTCTCGGCGAGCCGGACCGATGGCTCCGAGTCACTGCGGCGGCACGCCCGCGGCCGGCCCGCACCGCTCGCCGAGGAGGGGTGCGGGCCGGGCCTCTGGAGTCAGGCGGCCAGGTCGCCCGCCTGGTGGCGGACGGTGGTGCTGCGGTATCCGATCAGCCGCTCGGAGGCCGAGAGGTACAAGCACTCGTCGTTCCACGCGGCGGCGGCAAGCTCCTCGTCCCGCCGCCACGGGCAGCCGGCCGCGATGTCCTCCGCCGCCATCCTCTGGCCGTCCCGGAAGGCTGCGCGGCGGACCCTGCCCCGCTCACGGTGCTGCGGGCCGAGGAGTGCGCGCACCAGGCCGCGGAGCGTTTCAACCATCGTTTCCTCCTGTGCTCGACGGAACCTGCCGGGACACCTCATCTCGGCGAACGCGGTCAGAACTCGCCGTTGTCCTTGGCGTTCCAGTAGTCGTCGAGGTCCGCAGCGTCGTTGTCCTCGATCGCCTGGTGCACCTCGTCCGTCGTGACCTCTTCGCGGTAGTAGTCGTTGTAGCGCGCCATTGGTCGGTCCTCTCGGGTGAGTGCCACCGGTCGGTGGCACGGATCAGAAGTACGGGGTAGCGGGGTGCTAGTTCGGGCCGTGGCCTGGCCCATCAGCGGTGCCGGGGTGTCCGTGCCCCTTGCCGGCCGCCGGACGGCGGCCGGCAAGGGGTCAGGCGAACTGGTCGCCCGCAGCGGCGACCAGGCTCTCAGTAGCGGCGATCGCCGCACTGCGGGCCTGCTGGAGAACCTCCAGGTCCGGGGCCTCGCGCAGGGCGTAGGTCGCCCTGACGGCATCGTTGGCGGCCTTGGCCAACGTCGGGGCCAGGACGGAGAGCGTCACGAGCGGGCCCGTGATGGCTGCGCGGGTCAGGTGGCTGGCAGTTCGGGCCTCGGTGAAAGCGTCATCACCGGCGCCGGACAGGCGTAGCTTCTCTCGCAGCCACATCGCGCGCCGGTGGTTGTCCAGGGCGGTCACCAGCTCGGCGACCGCCCGCAGGCGAGCCTGTTCGTGGGCATCGCGGCGGGCTTCGGCCCGCTCGGCGCGGGCCGCCCGCTGTTGCAGGACGACGGCGCCGAGGGTGCCCAGCAGGGTGCCGCAGACGGCGAGCAGGGTCGGAACCATGGCACTGCCCTCCATCAGCCGGCGCTCCCGTTCTGCAAGGCCATGTTCGCGGCCAGGGCGAGCAGTTCGTCGAGCTGCTGCTCGGTGAGGCGGTAGCGGCCGGCCGTCGTGCGCGAGGAGGTGCCGTCGGCGTCCGCGGCGTCGATAGTGACGGCCTTGAACCCGGCGAGGAGCTTGCGCTTGGCGGCCCGCTCCCGGTCCTCCTCGATGGCGTCCCACCAGAAGGCCGCGGCGTCGGGGATCTGGTCGAGGGCCCACCCCTCGCCGCTGGTGAACTCGATTCCGTCGGGAGCGGTGACGGTGACGTGGCTCAGCCGGTTGCCCGTCAGGCCGTTGAACGCGACGACGATCCCGGCCTTCGTGGTGAGCCGGGTGTTGTACGCCTCCCGGTTCTTCCGGACGAAGCGCTTGACCTCGGCAACGAAAGCGGCGCGCAGGTCGGCGGACGCGGTGGTGGCCATGTGGTTCCCCTCCTGGTCAGGTGTCGATGATTCTCGCGACCCGGCAGCCGGTCGGCCGCCGAGCGGAACAAGACCAATATAGCGCAAGTTGGCCAACTTGCGCTAGTAGGTGAGGGGGTCGACTTCCGACAACCGGCCGCCAGCCGCCTCCGGCCGGCAGGGAACTACGGGCCTCATCCCTGCGAGGCGGCCGGCTTCTCCGGGCAGTCGGGCGCGGGCGACCACAGGCAGCTCAGGGCGCGGCCCTGGCAGTGCGGACAGATCGCCGTCGTCGAGGTGAGCGGCAGGCCGAACATCCAGCGCAGGCAGCTCGTCGCCCGCCACGGACCGGGCTCGGCCGGCCGGTGGTGCAGCGCCGGAAGCTGGCTCCAGCGACGTTCGGCCGTGCTGTCGCCGACCGGATCGGCTCCGGCCGGGTGCAGCAGGAGCCAGTGCCGCAGCGGCTCGCGCTCCCGGCCCCGAACGATGCCCGTCACCTCGAACAGCTCGGCGACCTCCGCCAGCCACTCGACCGGCGACGCGTCGGGCCTGCGGCGCCGCTGCTCCCACCGGCCCATGGCCTCGGCCAGGGTGACGGCCTCCGGGTAGACGACCGCGGGGGCCGCGCGGCGGCGGTGGCGTGCGGCGCCGAGGGCGTCCTCGCGGGAGCGCCAAGTCTCGTGCGCCACCTGCTTGCTGACCCACCACCACAGCATGACCTGGTGGGCGTCGGCGACCAGGGCGTCACCGGCCGGGCCGAGCCGGTGGTCGAGGTCGCGGTGCCGAAGCAGGGCGCGGCCGAGGTCCGGCAGGAGGGAGGTATCCAGCAGGTACCCGCCATCGTCGCTGGCCGTCCACCGGCGTCCGCACGGACAGGGCCGCCAGCGGTGGCCGTCGGGGGCGAGCCAGGCCCCGGCCTCCATGCACAGCGGGCAGGCCGGCAGCGGGGTGCCGCCGAGCTCGTCGGACCACGGCTCGATGCGGACCACGGCGCCCGGCTCGTCGAGCAGCGCCTCGGCGCGCAGTCCCGGCAGGTGTTGCAGTTGCTCGGCCGGGCGCTCCAGCAGCGCCGCCAGCCGCTCCAGCGCGCCGGCGCTGAGGCGCACCTCGTGCTGCTGCGGCTGGACGCCGCCGGCCGGGAGGTCGAGGCGGCCGGTGTGCAGGGCCTTGAGGAGCCGCTCGGGCTCGACGGCGTTCGCGGCGGCGGTGCGCAGCAGCAGCGAGGCCGTGGCCTCGCCGTGGATCAGCGGTGCGCGCAGCGGCAGATCGGCGGCCTTGAGCGGCTTCGGGCGGGGCTTGGTGGCGGGCTTCGGCGCGGGGCCGGCGCTCTCGGTGTCGAAGAGGCCGGGCTCGCCGCGGGTCGCCGCGGCGGTGCGTTTCGTCATGGCCGGACGCTAGTGGTCGAGTGTGACAAGCAGGGGCAAATCATCTCATCCTCATCTGTGGTCCGAGGGGACGGGGGAGGTTGCGTCGGGTGAACCGTTTTGGCCCCCGCCCGGGGGCCAAAACAGGTGTCCGGATCGGGCCCGGGGAGGACGTGCCGCGCCTCCCGGGTCCGCGGCCGGTGTTCCGTCGGCGGGCCCGCGTTGACGGGAGGGCCGGTCGCACCGCGCGAACCGCTTTGGCCCCCGGGCGGGGGCCAAAGGCGACCGGCGGCGGGTGCGCGGTAGCACCGGCTGCACCGTTCTGGCCCCCGGGCGGGGGCCAAAGCAGGTGCCCGCCGACCCGGGCCGGGTCGGCGGGCACTTGCGGGACGGGTCAGGCCGGCAGCGGCAGGCCGAGGTTCGCGATCTGCGCGGCGTATCGCTGGCGGCGCTGCTCGCCCGCCGCCTCGACGCCCGGAACCTTGATCAGCGGGACGGCGGCGAGCTTCGTCGCGGTCCTGCCGTTGGTGAGCAGCGGGTGCAGTTGGTAGTGCGCGTCCTCGATCGGCCAGGCGAGGCCGATCTCGCCCAGTTCCTTGAACGCGCGGTTGACGGTGGGCTTGGAGACCTTGCCGAGGAGTGCGCACATCTCGTTCTGGGAGACCCGGGCCGCGCCGGTCGTCTCGCCCTGGTGGGCCAGGAGCATGTTCAGCACCCGTTGGGCGGTGCGCGGCAGGTCGAGCAGCGCCAGCAGTTCGAGGGCCTCGCGGGACAGGACGACGGGGGCGCCGCTGGGCGGCACAGGCGGCTGGACGCTCACGGCATGACCTCGCTTCGTGTGTTCGTTCCCATCATCGGTGATCAGCCGTTCGCGGCGGCGCGGGCCGCCGTACGCCGGGCAGGGGCCTTGCGCTGCCGCTTGATCGGGACGACGGCAGCGTTCTGCGACTGCTCGGCCCGGAGCTGCTCCTCGCGCTGCGCCCGCCACTGCTCGGGGTGCCCGCTGGAGGGGACGACGAAGTCCCGGCCGACGGCGGCGATCCACTCGGCCTGGAACCGGGCCTGCGAGGCGGAGTCGCCGCAGTAGGTCAGCCAGGGGTTGAGCTGGTAGCGGCTGCGGCCGGCGGGGCGCAACCACCTGATGTCGGTGAAGTAGGCCATGGGCTCGCTGATGTGCGAGCGGCTGATCTCGGTCTCCGCGGCGAGGAGGCGGTGATTGACCGTGATGTAGCCCTCGCCGCGCTCCTGGAAGCTGAGCAGGCCCTCCCAGGTGCGGAACCAGACGCCGGGCATGCCCATGCGCGAGAGCAGGCGGTGCATCAGCTTGCCGTCGAGGACGTAGCCGAAGCACTGTTCACCGGCGAGGAACTGAAAGCCGCTCACCTGCTGTTCGCTGCACACCAGTCGGCCGGCGGAGTCGATGCGGATCACCAGATGCGTACTGGCCGGCCCCTTGCCCTGGCGCGTCACGTCGTCGTTCTCCTTCGGGCGTTACCGGACACATGATCACGAATCGTCTCGGGGGACGGTAGCACAGGCTAAACCGCGTTGGCCCCGGGTTGGGGGCCAACGCGCCGACAGGGCGGCCGGGGCGCGCCGGGCCGGTGGCCCCCGAAACGGGGCCACCGGCTATCCCTCCTGGCCCCCGAAACGGGGCCACCAGCGGGACGAATCCGCAGGTCCGGGGTTTTCCCCTTCTCAGTAGTTAGAAGCGCCCACCGGTGCCGCACAGCCGCTTCTCCCCCCAGCGCGCGATCGGCGCTCCGGCTTCCCGGGTGCCATCGTGCCCCGGTGGGCGCCCGGCCCCGGGCGGCGTGCCGTTTCCCTGATGGGTGATCAACCGTCCGGCCCCGTCAGCAGCAACCGCCGCCGGGTCACCCCCGGCGGGCAGCAGGACGGGTAGCACCGGACGGCATGTGCCCGCAGGTGGCGACCCGGGCACCACCCTGCTCCTGATTGTCGTCGCCCCGGTCACCCCCGCACGGCCGCGGCGCTGCCCCCCATACGGTCCGCGCTGTCCGCACGGATCGGGCCCCGCAGGGTGTCGGCGGCAGGGCGGCAGGGTGGGCGTCGCGGTCGGCCGGTACAGGTGGTGGCACGGGCCGGGCCGGGGCGGGGAGAGCGAGGGGAGGGTGTCCCACCGGCCAACGCCTGGGCCTGGACGCGCCGCCGCCCCGCACCCGTTGTGCCGTGGGTGCGGGGCGGCAGTCAGGGCCCCGGGGGGAGTTCCGGGGGCCCTGGCTGTCGGGCGGCGCGGTCAGCGACCGGCGGCCGGGGCGGCCTGGCGGGCTGGGGTGGTGGCGAGGATCGCGGGCAGCGCGGTGCGCAACGCGCCGTCGGCGGCCTCCAGGAGGGCGCGGGCGCGGTCGGTGCCGGGCTCCAGGGCGGCGTCGGTGAGGAGGACGAGGATGTCCTCCAGGTCCTCGGCCTCACCGTGGCGGCCCGCCCGGTGCAGGTCCTCGACGGCTTCGAAGACGTGCGCGGCGAACAGCTCGGTGGTCACGTCGGCGGCCTGGGCGCCCAGCAGGCGGGCCAGGGCGGGGCCGTGAGCGGCCGTCAGGGCCGCGAGGGCGTCGGGGTCGGGGTGGTGGCGGTTCACGCGGTCGCTCCGATCAGGACGGCGGTCGATCAGACCGTGAGTGCCGGTCACCCAGGCGAGGGCGGTGGTGTGGTCCGGGATCATGGGTGGTGCCTCCGGTCTGATGACGGGTCGAGTGGTGGCGGGGCGGCCGGCGAGTTTGGCGACGAGACGGCCGCCCCGCGATGTACATGCCGGGGTGCCAGCGGCACCGGGCGGTCGGGGCGGAGCAGCGGCAGGACGGTCACGCCGAGCCGGTCGAGGGCGCGGCGTTTGGTGGTTGCGTCAGCGGTCGCCGACCATGTCGGTCACCTGCCGGAGCCGTGCCTTGTGCTCCTGGACCAGGTCCTCGACCTCCTGAGTCAGCGGCCCGTTGCTGCGGTAGTAGTTGCTGCGGTAGTAGCTGATGTGGCCGATGCACCAGCCGCTCGGGTCGATGCCGAACTCGGTTCCTACGGAGTCGAGTTGGCTCTCGCACTCCTCGCCGACGATGCGCAGGTGCTCGTTCTGGAGCTGGGCTAGCTCCTCGGCGATACCGTCCCAGGCACGGGCGGCGGCCAGAACCCGGGCGTGGGAGTCGATGAGCTTGAGCGTCTGGGCCTTCCACTGGACGTCGCTGGTCTCCCAGAACGCGGCGAACACCGCGTCGAGCTCCTTGCGAGCGAGGGTGTACGCCTTCCAGAGCGGGGCGGCCTTCGTCATCAGCGGCCGGACGCGGATCTTGTAGTTCGCCGTTCCCCAGGCGGTGCGCAGCACGTCGTACTCGGCGTTGATGAGGTCGCGGTCCTCGTGGGTGAGCTCGGGGTCGGCGTACATCGACATCGGGCGCTCGGGCTCCGGCTCGGTGCCCGTGAACGGGCGGGCCGTGACGTCGGCCTGCTTCATGTTGCCCCACGAGTCACGGGAGAGGCGCAGCGAGATGAAGTGCGGGTGGTGGTAGGCGGCGAGGCGGTCCCCAGCGGCGGAGGTCAGCACGGCGGCGGTTTCGGTGGACACGGGTTCCTCCTGGTGGCGTGATGCGGTGGCGGCCGGGGCGGGCGGGCGCCCGCCCCGGGCGGTTCGGCCAGGTGTTCTCGGCGGCCAGGGCCGTGAGGTGGTCGAGCAGCTCGTCGAGCTGGTCGCGGCGGGCACATGCCCGCCCCGGTGGGAGTCAGTCGGTTCGGGTGGCCAGGTGCTCGATGTGGACGGGCGGGTTCCCCCCGCGGCGGCACAGGACGGTTTCGACGATGGCGTCGTGGTCGAAGGCGAGGCGGGGACGGTCGTCGATCGGCACCCACATCACGGCTGCGGCGTCGTCCCCGGGCCATGCCTCGGTGCCCTCCGGCACCTGCGCCACGTACACGGCTGTGACGTACCGGCCTCGCGGGTCTCGATCCGGGGCGTCGAACAGGGCGGCGAGCACCAGGTCGGAAGGACTGACCTTCACGTGGGTCTCCTCCCCCAGCTCACGGCGGGCGGCGTCCGCGGAGCTCTCGCCCTTGCGGACGTGCCCGCCGGGCAGGGCGAACTCCCCCTCGAAGGGGGACCAGCGACGCTTGACCACCAGCACGGCGGGAGTGTCGCCACCGCGCACGCACACCACGTCGGCGGTGAACTTGATGATCTCGTCGTCGTCCTCGTCGGACTCGGCGGCGGAGGTCTCGACGCCGGCCGGGGCATCCGTCTCGGCGGCCTGGATGCACTGACGGCAGGTCTCTCCCTGGCAGTTGCCGCAGCTCTCAGTGATGGGGCCGGTGAACCACGCCCTGTACTCCTGCCGGACGTACGCGGCCCACTCGGTCGAGCGGGGCGGGAAGGGGCCGGCGGGCTCGTTCGGGCACCCCCGATCGAACTCCATGAGCAGCTCCGCGGCCTTCTCTGCGGCGGCGAGGTTCTCGGGGCTCTGGCAGGCCAGTCGGCGCCGGTCGGCGAGCGCGGCGGCCCGGAGGTACACCTCGCGGTGCTCGGCGACGGTGACCGCCGGGTAGAAGTCCGGCCGGCGGTCGGGGTCGAGCTCGGCGAGCAGCTCGGCGACGGTGGCGGCCTCGGCGTCGAGGTCGGGGGCCTGGGCGTAGGCGTCGGCTGCGGAGAGGGCGCTCGTGCTGATGTCCATGGGTGTCCTTCGGTCGAGCTGCTGGGCTGATTGCCTCGCAGGGCGCACGGTCGGGCCGTGCACCCGGGCGGCCGTCAGGAGAAGCAGGAGAAGTCGGCGGTGACGTCGGTGCCGGTGGCGTCGAGGACCTCGACGTTCCAGGCGGTTCCGCGGTTGGCGCAGCTCATGACCACCGGACCGATGTGCTTCTCGATCCGGGCCCGGTTGAGGAGCTTCTCGGATCGGCCGCTCTCGGTCTCGTACCGGAGGGTGTACAGCGGCTCGGGCCGGACCACCTTGCCGAGGATCTCCGCGCCGAGGAAGTCGGGGACGACTGCGGCGCACTCGGCCCAGGTCGGGCGGGCACCGGTGGCGGGAACGAGGGCGACGCCCTCCGAGATGCCGTTTCCGGCCTTGGCGCGGTAGGCGATGGCGTGGAGAAGCATGGGGACTCCTTCGGATGACGTCCGGTCAACTGTCGTGGCCCGCCTGTGGAGTGGTTGCCACACCCAGACATTAGCGTAAGTTGGCCAACTTTCGCTAGTGGGTTGGGGTGGCCGGCCCTCCTCCGCTCAGAGGGCGACGTGTCCGCGCGTGGCGATGTTGAGTTCGGTGTCGGGTTCCGGTGCCTGCCGGCAGTACGTGCTGCCGTCGGCCGCCAGGCGCCAGGTACGCACACCCTCCGCCGGGCCGTCCCAGACGACCGGCGCGGAGCAGTAGCGGCAGGCGAAGCCCCGCACCGGCGAAGCCGCCTCCGTCGCCGCGGCCTCCTCGGCCTCCGCGACGCCCCAGTACGGCACCGAGGAGGCCGGGTCGACGACGGTGTACGTGGTGACGGTCTGCTGCGCGGTGATGTGGAGCTCCTGCCGGAGCGGGTCCTTGGCCGTCCTGGCGTAGGCCGAGGGCGCCAGGAGCAGCCAGGCCCCGGCAGTGACGGCGACGACGGCGGCCCGGTCGCCCTGGGCGCCGGCCTGCCAGGCGGCGGCGGTGGTACCGGCGGCCAGGGCGGTGAAGGCGAAGCGGCCGGCGAGATTGCCCCAGCGGGCGGAGAGGTAGAGCAGCGAGGCCAGGCCGAGCCAGGCCCAGCCGAGCTGTGTCGGGGAGGCGGGGAGGTGGGCGGCGTGCTGGTGGAGCCAGTCGGAGGCGGGGCGGCGCACCGTCTCGGCGAGGGCGCGGACGGCGTGGCCGCCGGGCGAGTTGTAGAGCCACCGCAGGAGGTGCAGCCCGATGTCGGCGCACTCGCTGGCCGCCCACAGGAAGCCGAGCAGGGCCGCCGCGGGGGTGAGGACGGCCGCCGCCGTGACGGCGGCGGCGCGCCGCCGGAAGGCGGGCAGGGTGGGGGCGTCGTCGCGCCAGGCCCGCAGGACGCGGTACGCGGTGGCGGCGCGGCGCAGGCACTCGGCCGCCCAGCGGCGGCCCTGCGCCTCGGTGAACGTGGCGGTGGTGGTGTCGGTGGCAGGCATGGGTGAGCCGCCTTTCGGTGAGGAGGGCTGGGCGGTCGGCGTCCGGCCGGCCACCGGCGCCACCAGGACGGCCCCGGGGAGCGGGGTGTCCTGGTGGCGCCGGTGAGGGGCCCGGGCGGCGCGCTCCGGCCGGGGCCGGACGCGCGGCAGGGTTCAGCTCGTCCGGTCCGCGGCGGCCTGCTGCAACGCGGACTGGAGCACCGCGGCGGCCCGGCGGGTCTTGGCCTCCCACCAGTAGAGGTGGTCGGTGCTCAGGTCCGCGTCCGCGCAGCGGTTGCGGTCGAGCAGCTCGCGCAGCACGGCCCGGGCGTTGCCGAGGACCTCGCCCGGGTCGGTGAAGTCGCGGGCGGTCAGGGCGTCCAGGATCGCGACGGTCGAGGCGTGGATCGTCCGGGCGGTCTTCTCCCGGGCCTCGTCGTCCGCGCGGTCCGTTCCGGCGCGGGGGTCGGCGAGGGCCACGGTCAGCCGGAAGCGGCTCGCCGCGGCGAACTCCTCGGCGATCTCGGCGAGCTCGACCCGGGCGACGGCGTCGCGCTCGTCCTGCACGAGCTGGGCGAGCTTCTCGGCCGGGGCCGGGGCGCTGACGCGGCGGCCGGCCAACTCGGCGCGGTCGGCCTCGATCCGGTCGGTCCGGCGGGCGGAGAGGACGCCGCGCCAGCGGGTGCGGTTGGCCGGGTCGTTGAGGAAGTCGGCGAGCTCGTCGAGCGGGGCGAGGCTGCGGCCGGCGGTGGCGGTGGCGGTCATGTGCGGTCCGTCCTTGGTGTCGTGGGTGCGGTGCGGGCGTAGGGCCCGCGCCGTCCCCGGGCCCGCGGGTGCGGGTCCGGCGGCGACGCGGGTCCGGCGTCAGTACCGGTTGCGCTGGCGGCCGACGCCGCTCGCGTTCGCGCTGACGTTGGCCGTGACGTGGGTGGTGATGTGCTGGACCACGCCGGGGGCCTGCTGCTGGCGGCCCTGGCGGGGGATCAGCAGCCAGGCCAGGACGCCGACGCCGAACACCGCGGCGAGGGCGAGCAGGAAGCGGGCCGCGGCTTCCAGCCCCGGGGCGGCCTGGCCGATGCCGACGCCGACGCCGGCGGTGCCCAGGCCGATCGAGCCGGACAGGATCGAGGCGCGCAGCCACAGCGGGGCGTCGGTCCAGGCGGAGCCCTGCGCGGGCGCGGGCTGCTGGACCACGCCGGGGGCCTGCGGCAGGGCCACGATGTAGGGCGCGGGCTGGTGCCCGTACGGGCTGCCGACGCTGGTGATGACGGCGGGGGTGCCGTCGGGTTGGGGGACGACCAGGGCGGCCGTCGGCGCGGCGGGCGTGCCGGGGGCGGCGGCCAGGGCGGCGAGGATCTCCTCGACGGTCGTCGGGTAGGGCCGGGGATCGGACATGGTCGAGGTGCTCCTCGGTGGTGGTCGGGACGGGGGTTCAGATGCCGTACTCGTCGCCCTCGCAGGCGTCGCAGCGGGATTCGTTGGCCGGGTTGCCGGCCTGGGCGGCGAGCAGGTCGCCGAGGTGGTGGACCGGGCTCCACGCCGGGCCGGGGCAGTCGGCGTCGTTCGGGCAGCCGCCGACCTCGACCTCGAACCTGTGGTCGTAGGGGTCGCCGCCGTCCTGGTAGCGCAGGAGCAGTTCCTCGCCGCCGGCGGCGAGGGTTGCGGTGCGGTGTTCGGGGGCGCGGCTGGGGACGTCCCAGGTGATCAGGCGGGCGGCTTCGGTGCCGAACGTCGCCTCGATCAGGTCGGTCCGGGTGCCGTGCTCGGCGGCCAGGCGGTGCAGGACGGTCGACAGGACGGGCAGCTCGCCGGAGCGCACGACGCGGGCGAAGCCTTCGGCGGCCAGGTCGGCGGCGGCGATCCGGGAGTGCTGCTGGACGACGACGGCCGGCGGGACGCGGCGGGAGGGGGGCCGCAGGGCGTTGCGCCGCAGCGCCTCGGAGACGTCGACGTCCAGGACCAGGGCGACGGCCGGGGCTCCGTGGCGGCGGGCGCGGGTGAGGAGCTGGGCGCGGTCGGAGGCGTCGGCGCTGGTGGCGTCCACGACGGCCGGAAGGCCGCGGCCCAGGCGGGCGTCGAGGCGCGCGTACAGCAGGTTCCAGGCGTCGGAGTTGGCGCTCTGGTCGCCGGCGTCGTCGGCGACGTCCTCGCGGTGCCGGTCGGAGCTGAGCACCCAGGAGCGGGGGAACATCGCGGACAGCGAGCTCTTGCCCGACCCCGCGCAGCCGATGAGCGCGATCAGTGAATTCGGCGGCAGGCCAAGGGTGTTGAGCATCGTTGGGGCCCTTTCGGTACGGCGGGCGGATCAGGGGCGGGAAGGGTGCGCCCCCGGGCGCGGTCCGCCCCCGGGCGTGGGGGCGGCCGGCGCCCGGGGGCGCGGGAGTGCGGGGCGGTCAGAAGTCGTGGGGGTCGCCGAGGGCGTCGGCGACCTCGCAGGCCGCGTCGTAGGTGAGGGGGCGCAGCTCCTTGTCGGCGCGGCGCAGCAGGATCGCAAGCTCGTCGGCCCCGTCGGCCTGGCGGGCGGCGGCGACGGCGTCCGCGGCGTCCTCCATCGCCTCGGCCCAGTTGTCGTAGCGGCACTGGTCGAGGAAGGCGTGCGCGTCGCGGGCGAGCTGGAGGAACTCGTCCGGGGTGGCCGCGGACGGGTCGGCGGGGACGGTGTTGCCGTTGCCCTGCCGGGCGATGTAGGCGAGTTCGCTGCCGTAACGCTGGGCGAGGTCGGCGAAGGACTGGGCGGGAGCGGGGGTCGGCACGGTGCGGTTCCTTCCGGTGTGCGGCGGGCCCGCCGCGGTGCAGCGGCGGGGGCGGTGCGGGAGGGGTGCGCCCCCCGGTCCGGCCCGGTCGTGCGGGTCGGGCCGCACCCGGGGGCGCGGGGCGGGTCAGAACTGGCGGGGCCCGCCGACCGCGTGGGCGACGGCGTTCGCGGCGTCGCGGGCGAGGTCGCGCAGCTTCTCGTCGGCGCCCTCCAGCAGCACGGCCTGTGCGTCGCCCTGGGCCTTGACGGCATGGGTCAGGTGGAGGACGGGGCCCTCCTCCATCTCCCCGGCCAGCTCCCAGAAGCGGTGACCGTTGAGGACCTCGACGGCGTCGCGGGTGAGCTGGAGGAGCTCCTCGGGGGTGGCGGCGGCGGGGTCGGCGGGGACGGTGGTGTAGCGGCTCTGGCGGGCGATGTAGGCGAGGGGCTGGCCGTGGCAGGCGGCGAGGTCGGCGAAGGTCGGGGCGCCGGTGGTCGGGGCGCCGGTGGTCTGGGCGGTGGCGGTCATGGGCGGGTCCTCCCGGTGGCGGGGTCGGCCCGTCGGCGGTGCGCGGCGGGCCGGTGTCGGTTCGGTGGCAGGGGGCCGCCCGGCGTTCCGCGGTTGCGGGTGGGCCGGGCGACCTCCTGCTGAGACACTAGCGCAAGTTAGCCAACTTGCGCTAGAGGGTTGGTTGGGGGGCCTCCGAGCGGGTCGGCCGCCCCCGGTGCCCGGCCTTCCAGCAGTCGGGGCACACGTCCTCGTCCCCGCCGAGGTAGTGCCAGCCCTCGGCGCGGCGGAAGCTGCGGACGTCGGTGAACCGCGAGGTCTCGAAGGGGGTGTGCGTCTCGGCCCCGCAGTCGGGGTCGCCGCCGTTGCAGCGGATGAGCGCGATCCGGACGCCGCTCACCCGGCGGCCGGGCGCGGGGCCCAGGAGCGGAACAGGCCGGTGCGGCGGGGGGTGATCAGGTGGCCGGTGCCGGGCATGTCCTTCGGGACGGCGACCGGGCCGGAGCCGAGGCCGAGGCCGAACTCGCCGCCGCGCAGGGCGATGAGGGCACCGGAGCCGAGGCGCTGGGCCAGGGCGTGCCCGAGGGTCTGGACGGCGTGCCGGCGGTAGACGATGCGCAGGGACACCCCGCCGCGGCGGCCGGTCGCGGCGATCCGCTCGACCAGGCGGACGCTGTCGCGGTCGGTGCGGGTCAGCTCCCACATGGTGAGGGTGAGCGTCACCAGCGGCTCCGCCTCGGTGGGCCGGTAGGTGTCGGGCCAGTTGGACATGTCCGCCGCGCGGCGGCCGGCGATCTGGGCGGCGTCGTCGAGCAGGTGGTAAATCGCCTCCGGGTCGCCCGCGTGGCGCTCGAAGGGCGTGCCGAGGTAGTGCTCGGGCTCCTGGTCGAACCCGGCGACCCAGGAGCGCACGAGCGGCGAGGCGGCCTCGGCCTCCCACAGGTGGCGCAGGATCACGGACGCGCCGGCGCCGGCGTCGCCGACGATGCCCAGGGGCACCGCGCCGTGCTCGGTCCACAGCGGGACGGCGGCCGGGGTGCCGTCGGCGTACTGGCCGATGGCGACGGTGCCGGCGGCGGGGTCGAGGAGCTGCTCGGCGGCGGGGCGGGACAGCGGGGTGCGCAGCGCGTCGAGGAGCTCGGCGGCGGGCTGCTCGGCGAGGTCTGCGGGGGTGAACTCGGGGGCGAGGGCCATGGGAGGGGTCTCCGATCGTGAGGGCCAGTCAGGCGATGGCGAAGGCGAGGGCGAGCAGCACGATCAGGGCGAACCCGTAGATCAGGACGACGCGGAGCAGCTCGTCCTTCGGGTGGTCCTGGGCGTGGGTGAGGAAGCGCAGGAAGTCGGTCAGGTCGGACACGGTGCGGCCTTCCTGGTCGCGGGTGTTTCCCGCGGGAAACACCCGGGTGGGTGCTGGCCGGGCGGCCACGCCGCCCGCCGGCGCGCCCCGGCAGCCGGGCCTGGTGGGTGCGGCGGCGGGGGTGCCGGTGGGCAGCGTCAACGCCCGGAGAGGCGGGCCTCGGCGGGGTCAGCGGTGCTGGAGTTCGGCGGCGGCCCCGGCGGGCAGGGCGAGTGCGGCGGCCTCGGCGAGGCGGGCGCGGAGCTGCTCGGAGGCGTCGACCGTCCGCAGCAGCGCCCGGTAGAGAGCGCGCTGGTCGGGGTCGTCGAGGTCGAGGTTGGTCTCGGACGCACCCGCGAGGCTGTACAGGTAGACGGTGCGGTCGGCGATCTCCCGGTGCAGGCCGAGCAACCCGGACTGGAACTCCAGCGGGCCGGTCAGCCGGTGCAGGGCAACCCGCTGGGTGGGGTCGTGGCTGGCCTGGGCGGCGGCGAGGTTGTCCTCGACCGCCGCGGCGACGGCGGCCGGGTCGTCCAGCGCGGGTTCGTAGCCGAGCAGGGGCGCGAGGTGCTCGGGCAGGAAGCGGTGCAGGTTCATGGGGTCCTCCGGCTTGGGACGGGGGCGGGGTGGTGGAGGCCGGGCCCGGGCGGGCGCGGCGAGGAGTTGTCGAAGCGGTGGTGGGCCGCCCGGGGCGCGGGGCCCGGGCGGCCCGGGGCGGTCAGTCGAGCGGGAGGGCTGCGGCGGCGGCCAGGTCGAGGCGGTAGCCCTGCCAGCCCCGGTGGTCGGGGTGCTCGGGCAGCTCGGTGACCAGTGGCCCCCACACCTGCCGGTTGCTCTCGTCGAGGTGGGCGGTCCACTCCTCCAGCTCCCACCGGTAGTGCTCCGGGTCGGTGACGCCCTCGGTGTCGGCGAACGTCCTCGCGGTGCCGTCGGCGGTCCAGTAGCGGCCGGTGGGGGCCATGCCGGCGGCGGTGAGGACGAGTTCGCCGTGAACGGCGTCGAACGGGGCGTCGGGGTCGCAGCCGGTGAGGACGTCGCGGAAACCGGCGGCGGTGACCACGGCCATCACCCGGCCCCGGCGCAACGCCTTGTGCGGGTCGTCGTCGGCGACCTCTTCGGCGGCGATGGCGAGCGTGCGGGGGTCGGGGAGGAGGTAGGAGAGGCGGGGGGTCATGGGCTGGTCCTTCGGGGAATCGGGCGGTTTCGAGCCGCGCCGGTACGGGCGGAGAGGGCTTGCCGGTGGTGGGCCGCCCGGGGCGCGGGGCCCGGGCGGCCCGGGGCGGTCAGTCGAGCGGGAGGGCTGCGGCGGCGGCCAGGTCGAGGCGGTAGGTGCGCTGCTCGGCGGTGGAGGGGAGCTCGGTGACGACCGGGGACCAGCCGTCGCGGGTGGCCTCTTCGAGGTAGGCGCTCTCCTCGCGCAGCTCCCACATGACGGCGTCCGGGTCGGTGACGCCCTCGGTGTCGGCGAACGTCTGCGCGGTGCCGTCGGCGGTCCAGTAGCGGCCGGTGGGGGTGAGGCTGGCGAACTCGCTCTCGACGAGCTCGATGTGCGCGGCGTCGAACGGCCGGGTGTCGTCGCGCATGGTGAGGATGTCGCGGACGGCGGCGGCGAGAGCGGCGGCGGCCGTCCGGCCGAGGCGGTCGTTGGCGTTCCTGGCGGCCTCGGCGGCCTGGTCGGCGGCGGCGCGGGGGTCGCCGGGGACGGTGTAGGTCTGGGCGGGCACGGGGCTCCTCGGTGCGGTTCCGGTGGAACGGCACGGCGGGGCGCGCCCGCTGGTGCGGGCGGTCCGGCGTGCCGACACCCCGACCTTAGCGGAAGTTAGCCAACTTTCGCTAGTGGGTCGGGGTGTCGGCACGCCGGACGCGGCGTCAGGACCCCACGGGGGCCGGCTTCCTGGCGAGGACGTACTTGCCGTGGGCAACGCGGAGGAGCTCTCCGGCCTCGGCGAGCTCGTTGACCGCGTTGTTGATCCCGCCGGGGCTGAACCCGGTCACGGCGGCCCGGATCTCGGCCACCCGCAGTGGGCTGCTTCCCTTGAAAGCGGCCCGGATCTGGCCCTTGAGGCTCGCGTCGGCCTCCTCCTTCATCTCGGTCACGGCCTGGTCGTCGCCCTCGCCCCCGTACTCCTCCTCGTCGTCGACCAGGACGACGGCGGGGGCGGCGGGGGCGGCCTTCGGTGCGGGGCCCGCGCTCGGGGTGCCGGTGTCGCCCGCGGGCGGCGTCCAGCCGTCGGCCGGGCGGCCGAGGTAGTCGGCGCCCGCGGCCTGGGCCGACGGCTCGTCCAGCGTGGCCGGGGCGTCGGTGCCGTACAAGGCGACGATGTCCTCGTTCAGCCCCGGCCAGCGGTCCACCCGCCACACCCGCATCAGCGTCGCCTTGCCCGCGGCGAACAGGTAGCCCATGCCGGCCGTGCTCTCGCCGTCGTCGTTCGCGGTGCCCGCGAACTTCGCGGCGATCTGCCCGGCCGGGTAGATCCGCTCCGGGATGTTCTCCAGCGTGAATCCCGCGGGCGCGATGCCGTCCAGGCCCATGCCCTTCGTGCTGCTGGACATGATCCGCATCATCACGCACGGGCCGTCCTTGCCCTGCTCGCGGATGGCGTTCTCGTCGCCGAGGTCGGTCAGGTGCAGGCTCTGCACGCCGAGGCGGATGCCGACGCCGACCTTGCGCCCGGTCTTCTGCACGTCGGCGATCAACTGCGCTGCCAGCCGCTTGAGTTCGGGGTTCGGGTGCGACAGCAGGCGGTTGATCTCGTCGCACGTCACGTTGAGGAGCGGGTACGGGTCGTTGATCCAGAACCCGGACCGGCCGAGCGAGCGGTTGATCGCCTCACGGGCCTTCATCACCCTGCTGAGCGCCTTGAGCATCCGGATCGCGCCGGCCTCGTCGCCGACCATCCAGTCGACGCGGCCCACCGCCTCCGGCAGCGACGCCCCGCCTTGCAGGTCGATGACCCAGCTCACGACCTTGTTGATCTTCTCGGCGGCGAGAATGTGCCCGAGCAGCACGGACTTGCCCGCGCCGGTGCACCCGGCGTCGATGCCGCGCAGCGCGCCCTTGTCCGGGTCGTACAGCGGAAACAGCGCGTACGACCCATCGTGCTGGACGCCCGCGCGAATCCGGCCGCGCGCGTCCATCACCAGGTCCTCGCGGGTGGCCTTGCGAATGTCGAGCAGCGGGTTGCGCGCGTACACCGAGATCAGCGCGTCCCGGACGCCGTCCGTCTCGACGACGACGCAGGTCGGGTCGGTGATCCCCAGCGCGGAGCACATCTGGCCGTGGCTGACCGACGCGGTGGTGCCCTGCCGCGCCCGGCCGTGCAGCACCAGGCGGTTGCCCTCGTTGCGGCGGCCCACCAGGGCCAGGCCCGGGGCGGCGCCGCCGGGGGCCTCGACGTGCCGCGCCCAGACCTCCTCCAGCGTGCCGGCCGGGCCGTCCACGGCGGCAGCGGTGCGCGCCGCGACGTTGGGCGTCACTGCCAGCCGCATCCGGCCCGGGCCGCTGCCCGGCACCGGCCCCCACGACACCCGGTCAACGGGGACGTCGAACAGGGCCGCCAGGCCGCGCACCTTCACATCGGGCACGGCCCGGCCCGGCTGCGCCACGACGACCGCCTCGAAGTCGGGGCCACCGCCGACCAGGACGATCGCGGTCAGCGCCGTCCCCGCCGCGATGCCGCGCTCGGCCCCGGCGGTCTGCGCCCAGAACTGCGCGAGGCGCTGCTCGTAGGTCGCCGGGCCCGGCATGGCCTGCGCGGCGACCGCGACGGCCTGCGCCCCGGCGGCCGTCGCCGCGGACGGCCGGGCGATCGGGATGCTGCGGGCGATCGGGACCAGCCACCACAGCACGGTGCCCCACAGCGCGGCGGCGAGGCCGTCCTCCCACCACGGCAGGTCAACGGCGTGGAGCATCGCCAGGTACAGCAGGCAGCCGCTCAGCGGGGCCAGCAGCCGTTGCGACAGACGCACCGTGCGCCGGTGGTCCTCCTCCTTGGCGGAGACGAACAGGACCAGGCCGGCGACCAGGAGCACGGAGAACGCGACGAGCTGCGGGGCGAGCGCCTCGATCTGCGAGCCGGCGGCAATGGCGCTCGCCGCCGCGAGGTACGCGCCGCGCTCGATCTTCTTGATCTTGCCGACCGTCTCCGCCGGCAGCGCCTCCGGGTCGGCGTCGGCGTCCTGGGTGTCGGTCGGGGTCTTGGCCGGGGACATGGGGTGTTCCTCCTAATCGGGTTCGGACGTACTTCGGGGGGTCAGTCGTTCGCGTACCAGCCGGGTTTGGCCATCGGCTCGGAGGTCTGCTGGGCGAGTTCGTGGATGCCGCCGTACTCGGCCTGGTGCTCGTACTGGGTCTGCTCGGCGGCCTGCGAGGCGGCATCCGCCGCGGAGGCGAGCCGGTCCGCCGCCTGCGCGACGCCGAGCAGGCTCGCCGCGACCTCCTCCACCATCCCGAGGTACCTCGGCGCGACCTCGGCCTGACCGCCCAGCCCGACCATGACCAGGGCCTCGGCGGCGTCCTCCTCCATCTGCTGCCTCGCGGCCTGCACCCGGTTCGACAGCAGCGCCATACGCCCGCGCAGGTAGAGGAGTTGCGCCTTCACCCGCAGGTACGTGAGCACCGCGCCGACGATGCCGCCAGCACCGCCGATGTCCTCGGCGAGGTTGATCTCGCTCATGATCGACTCCTAGTCCTGGTTGTGGATGCGGGCGGACGGCGTCACCAGGCCGACGTCTGCCGTCTGCGTGGTGATGGGCTGGTACTCGTCGTAGATCGCCGACTCGGCGACCTCGGACAGCTCCGCCGCGGCGAGCGACAGCGCGCCGATCTCCTCGATCGACTTCTTCATCACCTCGACCTGCTCCGCCATCCGTGCCACGGCCCGGTTGGTCCGCTTGCCGACGATGTTGTGCACCACGCGCAGCTCGTCCTGGAAGTCGTCGAGTTGCCTGCGCAGCCGCGTCGCCCGCGCCATCAGGTGCGCCGTGCCGTCGTGCCGGGCAAACGCCCGCTCGGTGATGTTCGAGAGCTTGGCGAGGAACCGGCGGAGGTTGATCTCGGTGGCGTGCTGGGGCGCGACCGCCTCCTCGCCGGGGCCGGTGATCGAGCCGACCAGCCCACTCGCGGACTGTGTGCTCGGCCGCACGGCCGCCTCGACCGCCCCGGTCGCCGCGGCGACCGGCCCTCCTCCGGCGCCTGCGGCGGCCGGACTGCTGGGCGGTGCGGCCGTCGCGACAGTCCCGGCCTGCTCGCGCTCCTGGTCCTCGCCACTGCGGGCAGCGGGCACCAGGGACAGCGCCGGGGCGGAGGGGACGGGCGGTTCGGTCGTACTCATGGGCTCCTCCGGGGCGCGCTGCGGAGTCGGGCGGGGGGACCTGGGCGGGGGGACCGTCACACGGCCCGTAGTAATGGCCGGGCGCTGGCGCTGAGGGCGCCGCTTGCGGGGCTCGCGAGGCAGGAACTCGTACACCGGCACGTCCGGCTCGTCCGGCTCGAAGTTGGACCAGCGGTTTGACGCACCGGGCATCCACCAGGAGTCGTCACCGCCCGGAGGCGGAGGCGGCGCGGCGGTTCGGTGCTTGAACCGGCCGCGCCAGCCGCCGGCCTTGCTGCTCTTGGCGCTCTCGGCGCCCGCCGAGCTGCCGCCCTGGGCGCGGTGCTTGAACCGGCCGCGCCAGCCGCCGGCCTTGCTGCTCTTGCGGCCCGGCCCAGACGGCGCGCCGCCCTTGCCCGACCCGGCGGACTTCCCCGACTTCCCCCCGCCGGACTTCCCCCCGCTGGACTTCCCGCTGCCGCCCTTCGAGCTCTTCGAGCCCTTCGAGCCCTTGGTGCCCGAGCTGCCGCCCTTGCCCGACCCGGCGGACTTCCCCGACTTCCCCCCGCCGGACTTCCCGCTGCCGCCCTTCGAGCCCTTGGTGCCCGTCCCGCCGGCACTCCCGGAACTGCTGCCGGCCTTCCCGGAGCCGCTCCCGGAGCCGCTCCCGGACTTCCCGGAACTGCTGCCGGACGAGCCGGACGAGCCGGACGAACCGCCGGCACTCCCGGAACTGCTGCCGGCCTTCCCCGGCTTTCCCCCACCGCCGCCGGCACCGGCTCCGAAGGCGCCCGCCGCGCCGCCCTTGCCGGGCTTGCTGTCGGACGAGCCGCCGCCGAGCGGCTTCCCGCCGCCGGTGCCGCCGCTGCCGGACTTCGCGGCGCTGCTCCCGGACGAGCCGGACGAACCGCCGGCACTCCCGCCGGACTTCCCCGGCTTTCCCCCACCGCCGCCGGAGCCCCACCACGACCCCTTTCCGGAGCCGCCTTTCCCGGTGGAGGTCTCACCAAATTCGGCGGCGGACTGGATCTTTCCCTTCTTCTTTCCGCCGTCGCCGTCCTTGCCGGGCTTCTCAGACTTTTCTCCACGAAGGGAGGCGATTGCGGAGTGGATTCCCCGCATTGCAGAAACAGCAATTCCGACCACGGCGGCCATGGAAAGGGCAATGAGGGACGCCGGGCTTTCCTGCGAGGGATTCCCAGGGTTTGCAAGGAATGTGTCCGGAATGAATCCCGGGGTCGGGGAGGGAGCGGGAGCGGCATTGTTCGAGGGGATTCCCTCGGACGCCATTGCGGCCATTTCAGCGCGGGCGATGGGGCCGGTCCAGCGGTCGGCCGCCGCCTCCGTCGGGGCGTCGGGTCCGGACGCCGCCGGAGGGCTCCCGCCGGACTCGCCGGGCAGCCCGATCCGGGGGAAGCGGATGACGGTCCCGTTCCCGTCGTCGTCATGGTCGGCCATGACCCCTCCAATCGGTTGACAGAGAGTGACATGGTGTGCCACCCTCGCGCGCGCGCGTCGCGCGCGCACATTGGGACCCCGCCCGGGTCCTTCCGGGCGGGGTGATGATGATGGTGATGATCACTGGGCGTTAGCTTCGTAGAAGGCGTGCAGAACCTTGGAGAGCGCCTCGAACAGCGAGTCGTCGCCGGCCTTGGCCCGCTTGGCCGCGATGGACCGCGCGAGATCCCAATTCACCTCGGCGCTCCGTTTCCACGTCTGCACGCCGTCCTGCCGCTCGTTCCAGAATTCGGCCCGGTTCCGCATGCTCCTGATATCCGGCGACTGGCTCACTGTGCCTGCCTTCCGTCGAATTCGGTGTAGATGCTCCACTCGGCCGTACTGACGGTGGCGGTACTTCCGTTGTTCTGCTGCACCGGCGGCGGTGTCGGGTTGAGGAAATTGCCGGTACTGAACTGCATGACGGGCGCGTTCATCTGCTGCCCGGCGGGCAACTGCCCGTGGTTGTTCTTGAGCGACTTCTTGGCCTCCGCCGCCGCCCGCTTTTCCGGAACGCGGGTGACCTGGTTGTGGTAGGTGGAGTAAAGGGCCTGGTTCGTGGCCGCGATTTTGGCGCTCAGGTCGCTCATCCGCCGGGCCAGACGGGCGACCCGCCAGGCCCTCCACCACCGCGAGAACATGCCGTCGCCGTCGATGTGGTGCTCCCGCAGGTGGGCGTTCAGGCGGTCGGCCATCTGCCGGTAGTGCATCGCGTCGTTGTGGTGGATCCGCATCTTTTCGCTGGTCAGCGACTGCAAACCGGGGTCGGTGAGGATCGCGTCGGGGACGTTGCCGTTCATGGCCTGTCTCATCTCTGCTCGGGCCGCCCAGTCGGGGGCCTGGTCGGGTACGGGCAGGCCCGTCCGGCTCCCCCCGATCGAGTGCGGGGCGGGGGAAGCTGGGCGGGCCTGTCTGCGGGAACGACGGCGGCCGGCCACCCCTCCTCGGGGTGGGCGGCCCCCGCAGGGGGCGGGGGGGGGGGCCGCGGCCAGCCCCCCGACGCCGCCGGCGGCGCCCGCCTCGGGGTGGGGGGGCGGGTTTGTGGGGGCGTGGGTCGGGGGGGCGCGCGGGGGGGCCGCCGCCGCGGTGGGGGGTCCGCGCCCCGCCGCTGGGGACGGGGCGGGGCTACGCGGCCTGCCCCAGCTCGCCGCCGGCGGCTCGCGCCGCGAGGATCTCGCGGGCCCGCTCGCGGCGGTCCTGGGCGGTGCCGTGGGTGAGCTTGAGCTTGTCCATCAGGTAACTGATAGTCACCTTCTCCTCGCCGAACTGCTCGATCATGCTGGCGACGGTCAGGGCCTCGCGCTCGATGGGGCTACGACGGGCCGAGGCCGCGGCTACGGATGCAGCCTCAAGGGCCGCGGCCATCTCCTCCTCCAGCTTCGCGGCGACGGCCGCGGCCTCGGCGGCGAGGCGCCGTTCCTCGGCCGCCTTACGCTCGGCCTCGGCCTCGGTTACGACCGCGTTCGCCTTGCTTACGGCCTCCCGCTCCGCGGCCTCGGCAGCCTTACGACGGTCCTCGGCAGCCTTACGGGCGGCCTCGTCGGCGGCGGCGGCGGCCTGCTCCTGGCGCCGGCGGAGGTCGGCGAGCTCGGCCTCGCGAACGGCCGCGGCCCTGGCCGCCTCGGCGGCCTCCTCCTGCTCCTTACGACGCCGCTCCTGCTCGGCGGCCCGCGCTTCCTCGGCCGCCTGACGCTCCAACCGCTGGCGCTCGATCTCCGCCGTGAGCTGGGCGTTTTCCGCCTTGCGGCGGATCTCGTCGGCCTCGAACGCGGCCTGCGCCGCCACCCGCTCGGCCTCGGCCTTGGCCTCGGCGAGAAGGCGCTCATTCTCGGCTGTAACCTTCGCGGCCTCGACCTGTAGGGCGAGCTCGTGCCGTCGTAGGACGGCGTCGGCAACCGTACGGGCCTCCTCTCGGGCCGCGGCGAGCTCAGCCTCGGCGCGCAGTCGGCGGGCCTCGGCCTCGGCCTTGGCCGTGTCGATCGCCGCCTGCCGCTCGACCGCCGCGAGCTCCGCGTCGGCCTTCTCCCGCTCCAGTCGTAGGGCGAGCTCGCGCGCCCGTACACCGGCCTCGTGCTCTCGTAGGGCCTCGGCGTCGGCCGTGTCGGCGGGGATGCCGAGGGCCTGCTCGATCGTAAGGCCGAGCCGGGCGAGCTTGACCGGCATCAGGGCTTCCGTAGGCGCGGTCTTGCGCCACTTCTTCCCGTAACGCTGCGTCATGAGCTGCCGGTAGATTTCGCGCTCCTTGAACAGCGCGAGAGCCTCCTCGTACGAGGGGATCTCCCACAGCAGCATCAGCCGCACGACCTGGAACGTGGTGATCGGCGCCATGAACCAGCGCGACGGGCGGGCCCGCTCCATCCGGACCCGGCCGTGGACCGCGTCGATCTGCACGGCGTAGACGTGGGCCGCGATCTCCGCGAACACCACCCACAGACCGGCGAGGACGGCGTGCCCGATCCGGGAGCCGAGGTTGCCGGCGGCGGCCCAGTTCAACCAGATGGTGAACCCGGCCCCCAACCTCGGCACCCACTTGACCCACCGGGCCGGGCGGCCGATCCGGATCAGGACCAGGTTGATCAGGCTGAAACCGAAGATCGACAGGTCGAGGCCGACCGGCAGCATCCACGGGTAGGCCCACTCCCAGCCGCCCTCACTGGCGGGCTTGGCGGCCTTCTCCTCCAGCGCGTTGTAGGAGGAGGCGAGGCCGATCCCGGACACGGCCGTAGCCACGGCCGCACCCAGGACGGCAATCGCCCAGTCGGCGAGCGTGAACCGCAGCGCCGCCCGCTTCTGCTGGTCGGCGAGGTAGACGGAATCGGCCGGGGCGGTCGCGGGCACCGCCTCGCCGGCCTCGTTGGGGGTGGTCACGGTCACGGGGAGAGCTCCTGTTCGAGGGGCGACGGGCGCCTGCTGACGTTGTCCAACCGGGTAATGATCTCCAACCCAATCGCACGCACGAGCGACCAGTCCCGGATCTCCATCGCTCGCTGCTGTTCGCGCAGCCGGTCGCGGGTCCAGTCGATCGCCTCGGCCCGCGTCCGGCAGGGCGGCCCCGACTGCTGCGGGGCCGCCCCGGTCGCGGCGGGCCGGGTCACGCTCACCCGTCCTGACCGGCCGTCAGCGCGGGGCGCTGAGCGGCGGCCGGGGCGAGGACCTGCTCACCGCCGCGGGCCTCCGGCAGCGGGTACCGGTCGAGGAGCTCGTCGAGCTCGTCGAGGAGGCGGGCCTCGGCCCGGTCCAGGTCCACCGCGTTGCGCTGCGGCCAGCAGGCGCGGTCGTCCGCGGTGAGCCCGTACTCGGCGTACTGGACGGCCACCGCGCGGGCCTCGGCGTCGCCCTGGTCCTCGACCACGTAGACGCTGTCGCCGTCGGAGGGCAGCAGCTCGGCCGGGTACGCGGCCTCGACCGCGGCGAGCTCCTCGTCGGTGAGCAGCGGGCCGGGGTTGAGCGGGTCGTCGCTGTCGATCATCGCGACGAGCCGGGCGTCGAGCGCCTCGCCGCCGAGCAGGCGGTACAGCGCCAGCAGACGGGGGTGCGGCGCGACGGCGCCGAGCTCGTTGATCCGGCTGCTGACGCGGTTGGACACGTCGGTGACGTGGTCCGTCGCGACGGCCAGCGACTCGGCCGGGCGGTGCAGGCCGATGCGCTCGACGCCGTAGCAGGCCGCACCGGTGCCGAGCGCGGCGGCGAAGGCGCCGGCCTCGGCAAGGCGCAGCAGGACCAGGCGCAGCGCGCGGGCCCGGTGGTGCGGGGCGTAGACCGCGAGGGCGGTGGTGGTGGCGGGAAAGGTCATGGGGCTCACTGCTCCTCGGTCGAGGCGTGGCGGGAGAGGGAGGCCGGTGCACGTTCCGCCGCAGGACGGATGGCTTGCGCGGCCGGGTAGTCGGGGGCCGGTTCGGCGAGGTGCGGCCGGCCGTCCGAGAGGGCGGCGGCGAGGGCTCGATCGAACTGGTGGGGCAGGCGCATCCAGACGGTCAAGGACGCGGCGTGCAGCTCGGCGAGCTGCTCGGCCCCGGGGAGGGGGTCGTCCGGGAATCCGGAGGCGGCGAGGATCTCGGCAGTGCGCCGCAGGGTGTCGCGGCGGCGCTCGGCGAGCGCCGCCATCACGCGGCGGCGCTGAGGTTGCCGGACTCGGTGCGGGAACGGCGGCGGATGCCGAGCTGGTAGGCGACCTGGGCGGCCACCTGCACACTCAACTTCCCCTCCCGCAGCAGCAGGCGGCGCTGTGCCTTGGTCATCCCGCCCGACACGCCGTGCTGGTCACGGGGGTGGGCGAGCTGCTCGCGGAGGCACTGGGCGCGGACCAGGAGGGGGCATGCGGCGCAGACCGTGAGGGCGTCCAGCTCGGCAGGCGAGGGGCGCATCGCCGACTCGCTCTCGCTGACCGGGTAGAACCGGTCGAGGTTCTCCTCCGCGCAGGCCCGGTCGGGGTCCGCCGAGACCGCGGTACTGGTCGCCCGGGCAACGGCGGAGGTCAGGGAACGGGAGCGGTAGTGAGCGGTAGCCATCACGCCACCACCGACGCGAGCGTGCCGTCGGTGCGGCGGAACCGGTAGACCGGGCCACTGCGGAACGGGCTGTGCTTCTGGACGCCGCGCAGCTCGGCCGCGGACCACGTCGGGTCGTCCGGCTCGCCGTTGGTGCGGTCCAGGAGCTCGAACTCGGCGGCGCGCTGGGCGGCCCGGCTGAGCCGCTGCTCGACGCCGGCGGCGCGTCGGACACGGGCGGCCTCGGACCGCTCATTCTTCGCGTTCCGCTCGGCCTCGATCCGGGCGGCCTCCGCCAACAGCCGGATACGGGCGCCCTCGGTGCGGGTGATGGCCACCGCCTCGGCAACCGCGGGCGACAGCTCGTCGTCGGCGGACAGCGCGGCGTAGTCCGGGTTCGTGTCGAGGATCGCGGACGCGGCGCGGTCGAGGTACACCTCGCGGGCCTCGCCGTCGCGCTGCTCCCAGAGCTCGGCGTCCACGCCGGTCAGGTCCGCGAGGCGGTGGGCGAGCTCCTGGTCGAGGTCCCCGCCGGCGAGCCACAGCTCGGCGGAGACGTTGCTGGTCGCCCGAACGATGCGGCGGGCGAGGGTGCGGCCGGTGGTCGAGTTCGCGCCGTTCCCCGTGCCGGTGACGGCGCGCATCTGCTGAGCGGGCACAATGGTGCTCATAGCGGGTGATCTCCCTGGTGTCGTCAGGTGATGTGAAGCCGCTATTGGAGGTCCTCGCCTTCTCCCGGCTTTCCACGGCCTACGGGAGTCGGCGGGGGCCTCTGCCCTTTTCGGGACTCTGCGGCTTTCCACGGCCTACGCAGAGCTACCCCGATCAGGGCATAGCGGTGGTGCTGCATGCCGTCACTCCCCGTTGCCCTGGGGCCCCGGTCGGTGGCGACGTGACGAGATTGACATCCCGAACACAGCTCTGTCAATAACCTAGGTTGTATGTCATGATGGTGCCGGTCGGGAGGAGGCATCCCGAGACAGGAGACAGAGAGATGCCCGAACAAACGTGGCGGCGGCTCTTCTCGGCGACGGAGGAGCTCATCCGGACAGGACGGTTCCCGCCCGGCACGAAGTTGCCCACGATCGCCGAGCTCGATCCACGCCAAAGCAGTGGCCGGCCCCGGTCGGCCGAAGCCGCCTTGCTGACCGCCGAATCGGAAAACGGTGATGGCTGGTCCAAGGCCAACGTGGAGAGGGCGTATCGCGAACTCGCCGCATACGGCCTGGTGGTTCAGCGCCACCGAACAGGGACGATCGTGCGCGACACCAGCGTGATTCCCATTCCGCTCAGCCGATACGGCCGAGTTCTCCAGCCGGGCGGACGGCGAGGACCCTGGGAGACCGCAACGGCCGAGGTCGGACTCGACGGCCGAATGGTTGCACTCGACGTACAAGAGGTGGCGGCGCCTGACTCGGTAGCCGCGCACCTTGAGCTACCCCCGGGCGAGCCGGTTGTCCTCCGACGACGACATGCGGTAGTGGGCAGCGAGGTGATCCAACTCCAGAGCGCCTGGTATCCCCTCGACATCGCACGCACGGCCGGCCTGAACCAACCCGGCAAGATCGCGGGGGGCGTCCTCGGTGCCATGCGAGCATCTGGCCTCACGCCCGTTGCTGGCGACGAGATCGTGGAGGCCCGCCTCCCCAACAAGGAGGAGGCCAGCGAGCTCGGCATTGGCCTGCGCGTCCCGGTACTCCTGGTCAGCCGGATTACGAGACTCGCGAGCGACGCCGCCGAGCGACCCATCGAGCTCGTGCAGTCCATTGCCGCCAGCGACCGGATCAGGCTGATCTACAAGGGCCTACTGCTCGACGGTTGATCTCGGCGCGTCGCAATCGACGCCTCACGCTCCGCTATGGAAGTATGGCGCGAGGCCATATTGAACGAGGGAGTCACATGTGACTGGCGGAACAAGTACCGAGGCGTACCTCCGCCTCACCGTGGCGACGCTTCTGCGCGCTACAGCCGACAGTCAGGCCGTCCTCGCGACCGCCTTGGGAATCTCTCAGGGACAAGTGAGTCGGCGGCTGTCTGGGCGCGCGTCGTGGACGCTCGCTGATCTCGACGCACTCTCCAGCCACTACGGCATCCCTGTACCGGACCTCCTGTGTGGGCCGACGCACGCGCTCCAGAAACTCCCGGCACGCCGCCAGGCGGCCATGATCGGAGGTCGTCAGCAAATGTTCCACGTCGTACCGGCCTAGCCGGTAGATCCCGCCCCGGAAATCGCGAAAGCCCCCGCGTCAGCTGCATCCCGAGAGTTCGCACCTCTCGGAGCCGACACAAGGGGCTCTCGCAGACCCTGCTTTAGGTCTCTGTCGAGTGTACCCAGCACCTTGGCGTATACCGCATCAGGAGGCCGGAAAGGCCGATTCGTGCCCACCGACTCCGGCGGGCAGCACCGAGACGTCAGTCCGGATGACTGCCAGCCCTGCCGCAAGATTTTTGCGGTGCTCGACGAACACCAACGCGCCGCCCCCCAGGAGTGGCTGACGACCGAGGAGATCGGTCGCGCCACGGGCCTCAAGAAGCGCGCCACCCAGGTCCACCTTGCGCACCTGTGGCAGCGCGGCCGGATCGACGCGGACCGCCGCACGCCGCTGCCGGGCTCCACCGTGAGCGAGCCGGTCCTCCCGGGGGCTCTCGACTGGGTGTCCTCGGTCGTCGCGCCCGACCCCACCTGCACGAAATGCCTGCTGGCACTGGCCCGCCTCGGCTGGGAGGGTCAGATCCGCATGGAGGACCTCGCCCGCGAGGCCGGCGTCTCGCTGCGCTCCGTCGAGCGCCACCGTCCGCACCTGATCCGCGCCGAGCTGGTGCGGTTCCGGCCGGTGTCGCACACCGATCCGGTCACCGGGCGCATCAGCCGCGTCGCCGACCGGTTCACCCTGCTGAGCCAGTTCACCCGGGCGCCGCTGGCGGGCGACGAACTCAAGGGGGTGCCGCAGCGGGCCGCGCAGTTGGTCGCCTCGATCCACTGGTTCACGGGCGACCCGGACGAGCGCGCCATCGCGGAGAGTTCCGTGTCGTGGTTCCTGCGCAACGGCTGGCCCGAGGATGCGCTCCTCCAGGCCCTCGACGCGACGAAGGACCGGAGGGCGTTCCACCCGACCGGCTACCTCGCCGCGCTGCTCCGCAAGTTGTCGCCGCAGTACGTGCTGCCCGCCCGGGAGGTCTACACCGGGCAGGGCTCGCCGCGGCTGGCCGAGTGTCCGGTGTGCCGCGGCGCGTTCTATACCGCGATTCCGGGCCGGCCGCTGTGCGGTGCCGGGGTCTGCCTGGACGTCGCCGAGATGACGGCGCAGCAGATCCCGTCGCAGAGCATGTCGATCGAGCCCCTCCCCGTACGCGCCGTCAAGACCGCCTGAGAGGGGTCACATTCACATGCCAAGCAAGATCATCGACGCCTTGAAGGCGAAATTCGGCGACCAGGTCCAGACCCGAGACATCGCCAAGACGGCGCAGGGAAGGCTCAACGCCTTGGTGCGCGCCGAAACCCCGAAGGGCGGGAAGCCGGACACGGCGCGCCTGGCTGAGCGACTGGGTGTCTCCCGGCGGCAGGTGCAGCGCTACCTCAGCGGCAAGGCGAAGATCAGCGGCGCGAAGAAGCAGACTCTCGATCGGCTGGAGTCCGAGGTCCGCAAAGACCATCAGCCGCGCGTGTTCGCCAAGGTCAAGAGGGAGGCGCAGCGGCGCGGGATGGGATTGGAGATCCGGGCGTCGTTCGGGTTCTCGTCGGCGGCCGGGAGCACTGACGACCCGCGGATGCGGCGGCTGACGGAGAACGTTCCATCGCACCTGATCCCCGACATGCTCGACGCGTGGCGCGAGGGTGACGAGCAGCGACTCCGGGAGCTGGTCGCGGAGGGCCTGGCCGAGGAGTACTTCGTCGGGGCGTCCGGCAGCGACGTGGAACTGACCGATATCAACGACATCAATTTCTGGACGTGATGACCATGCAGACCACTACCTACATTGCTCCGCTGGTCGTCGTTGATGCCGCTGGCGGTGGGCTGGTGGCGTACCGGCCGGACGTGCAGGTCGTCGAGCTGCCGGCCGAGGTCGTCGATCTGGCGTCGCTGGCGGAGTGGGCGCTCGCCTACGGGCTGGGTGCGCCGGCGGTCGGTCAGCGCGGGGAGGAGTTCGGTCCGTTGCTGGTGCTGACGGAGGCCGCGACGGAGTTCGTCGGGCTGCCGGCCCGGTTGGAGGACCGGCGCAACCTGCGCCTGCCGGACGACCACCCGGCCCGTAAGGGCCTGGTGGAGGCCGGGTGGGAGCTCGGCCGCGCCGGTTTGGCGCCGTGGACGTTCGTGTTCCGGGGGCGCACGGAGTGCCGGTTCGCGTTCCTGCCCTGGGAGGCGTTCTCTGACATCACCCGCTGGGGCGGGATCGGGGAGAGCGGCGACCCGGCGGCGCTGGCGTACGTGTTGGGGCTGTTCGCGGAGCGGGTGGTCCCGCCGACCGGCTCGACCGCGGCGACGTCGCTGGAGCTGATGACCTCGCTCCGGCCGCCGACGCGACGGGACTGGACGGGCGGGCGGATGCGGCGGGTTCCGGTGCCGGGGTCGCTGGTGCGGGCGATCGACCCGGCGCCGCCGGAGGCGATCGACGATCACCCGATCGCGGCCGGCCGGACCCCGGAGCAGTCCCGCAATCCCCGGCACGTGGTGATGGAGGAGCCGCTCGTCTGGTTCCGAGAGCCGACCGAGGCCGAGCAGCAGCTCGCACACGTGGTGGGCCTGGACATCAACATGGCGTTCGGCGCGGCCTCGAACCGGCTGGAGATCGGCCTCGGCCCGGCGGTGCACACCGACGGGCCGCGCTTCGACAAGAAGATCCCCGGCGCGTGGCTGGTGGACCTCTCCGGGGCGACGCTGCGGGCGAAGGACCCGATCACGAAGCAGTGGCGGGACCTGCCTCCGGAGTTCCCGTCGCCGTTCACGCCGGACGGCAAGCCGCCGACGGGCCCGGCCTGGTACGAGACGCCGACCCTGGCCTACGCCGTCGAGCTGGGCGTCGATGTGCAGCCCCTTGAGGGGTACCTGCGGGTGGAGCCCGCGGCGGAGGGCCTGCCCGCCTCCGGCGGCTACTTCACGCTGTGGTACAGCCGCCTCCAGTCCGCCTACATGGCCACCCTCGCGGACCTCGGCGTGACCGAGGACCTGAGCGAGGCCGAGTTCCTCGCGGCGATGGCGAGCATCAGCGAGCGCGACCCGGAGGCCGCGGCGCTGCTGCGGGCGATCAAGCAGGTCGTCAAGGGCGGCATTGGCAAGATGGCCGAGAAGCCGCAGGGCAGGCGGGAGAAGAATGCTCCGTGGCCGGCGTTGAAGAGGCCGACCTACAGCCCGCACGCCCGGTACACGGTGATCTCGGCGGCCCGGACCGGCGCCCACCGCAAGGCGGTCAAGACGTGGCTCACGACCGGGGCCGTGCCGCTGGCGGTGCTGTCCGACTGCTGGGTGTACGCCTCCGACGAGCCGTCCGCGCTGTCCGTGGTGCCGCGCAAGCCCGACGGGACGCCGCTGCCCGGCGGGTGGCGGCTGGGCCCGAACCCGGGCTACGTCAAGGAGGAGGGCGTCAAGCCGATGTCCTGGTACCTCGACCTGATCGAGAAGGGCCGGGCGACGGCCAGGGGCATCAACCCCGCCCGGTTCATCAAGGGGACTGACGCTGTGTTGGATGGTGAGTGATGGACGATCAGCACCTCGCGGCGGGCGCAAAGACGCCCGCCGCCGCCTCGGAGGGCCTCGACTCGCAGTGCGCGCTGCTGCTGCTGTCGCTGACGGAGGCCGGGCCGACAGGGCACACCACCCGGGCCGCGCTCGCCAGCTCGTGCGGCCTGTCGCTGCGCCGCGTGAACCACCACATCCGGCACCTGATCGAGACCGGGCAGGTGGAGATGCTGGCGGAGTCGGGCACCGGGACGGGAAGCGGGATGCGCCTCGCGGCCCGGTACGCCCTGCCGCGCTGACCTGCCGCAGCAGCCGCCGAGGGCGGCCCTTGGTGCACAGGCACCCGGGGCCGCCCTCCTTCTTGTATAGGGAGAGCTGGAGATGAACACCCGACCGCATCTCGCGGCGGCGCCCGAGCCGCCGCCCGACGAGAGCACCCCCGAGGAGCGGTTCGCCCGCCTGGCGGGCCGGATCTACGCCGACCGCAGAGCCGTGCCCGCCGTGCGCGAGCTGCTGCTCGCCGTCGGCTACGCGGTCACCGTCGGCCGCGCCGAGGACGGCGGGGCCGCGCAGATGTGGGCGACCGTCCGGTGTGCCCTGGCCGGGCGGCCGGGCCGCGTCCAGGAGCTCGGCCGCCTCGACCTTCCCCGCTACGTCGCGCCGGGGGAGGAGTCCTGGGTCGAGGGGACGTGCGAGGCCGCCCGGCACCGGCCGTACGTGCCGCAGAGCAGCACCGGCTACGGCCGGGCCCTGGCCGCCGACGACTGGCGCAACGCCGACGGCGTGTGCGGGGCGAGCGGCACCATCCGCGTGACGGAGCGGGACCTCCGCAATGGCCGACACCTGCTGCACTGGTTCTGCGGCCGGCACCGGGACCAGGCCGCGCGGGTCGCCGCGCAGCTCGTCGCCCAGAACGAGCAGGCGCCGGAGCCGGTGCCGAACGCCGGCGGACTGCTGCCGGCGTACTTCCGCGCGGACTGGCTCACCTTCTACCGCGGGGTGTCCTCCCCCACCTGGGAGCCGCCGGTGTACGGGATGAGCGCCGACGGCTGGCCGGACGCCTCCGCGCCGGTGTCCGCGCACCCGCGGATGCGGCTCGTCCCGGTCACGACCGCCGCGGCCGAGTAGTCAGCCCGCAGCCCCGCCCCCTTCTCCGCCCCTTCGCTGGAGCGTCTGCTCGGGGGCATTCGTGCAGTGGGTGCGGGACAGGCACATCGCGTCGGGCCACTCGTGTGCGGCATCCATGCTGCCGAACGGGCTCACATAGGTCATAGGGGGCATTTTGCACCGTCAGATCCTCGGCGGGGAGCGGTTTTTGGGGTGCTGTCGCGAGGCGCGGGGCGCGACCGCCGACTCCCGTCCCACTTTCGTGTAAAGCCCTTTACGTCAGAGCGTAAAGGTGTTTACATAGGGGGGTGATCAGCGTAGACCTGTCCCGCGATGCCGCTCCCGTCCAGCCCCTGAACCGGGCCCTCCACGAACTCGCCCTCGCCGGCGGTCCGCCCCTCGCGGGCCGCGGCGAAAAGGGGATGACCCAGGCGGCGGAGCACATCCTCGCCACCCGCCCCGCGAACCCGATCCTGCGCGTAACCCCGCACCCCGACGCCGACGGCTGCGTTCGCCCGGCCCAGACCCACGCCGCCTACAGCCTGAGCTGGGCGATCCCCGCCGTGTGCCCCGGACCTGCGGGCGGCGCGCCCGCCTGCCGCACCTGTTTCCTGGAGGTCCTGTCGCCCGACGAGCGCCTCCCCCCTCACCTGCGCTGGGAGAACGTGGCGCAGATCGGCCACGTCCACGCCGAGGCCATTCCCGGTGGGTCGTTCGGGCCGTCCACCGACCGATTGGGGCTCGACTGGGCCCACCTGGACTGGGCGGGCCTGGCGGAGCGGATTGCCGAGGTGCACGCACTGCGCCCGCCTCGCCTGGACAGGGTGCAGCGGGTCACTGTCGCCGGTGCCCGCGTCCATGCGCTCGAACAGGCGCTTGTCAGTGCCCGGGCCAGCCTCGCGCAGTTCTCCCGCAACGCCTGGGCGGCCGACGACCGCGACCCGAGCCTGACCCGGGCCGAACTGGCGGAGCGGGCGGGTGTCTCCCGACCCACGATGAACGCCTACCTCAAGGGCACGGACAGCGTCGGCGGGGACGAGTCGTAATCACTCAAAGTAGTCGTTCGATTTCACTACATATTGACCGGCCCTGCGCCCGCCCTTCCGGGCGGGTTCTCACCCGCCGCCGACCGGCGGCCTTGATTCACCGGAGGTTCCCGTGCCCACCGAGCCCGCGATGCACGAGATCGAGATCCCGGCACCCGACCCGGGGGCCGTCAAGCCCTGGCGGAAGTCGCTGACCGGGGTGGACGGCACTCAGCGCGGCGGGTACGCCGTGCAGGGCCCGTTCCTGGACGCCGGCGCGGTGTACCGGCTGCCCGTCGGCGCGCTGGTCGTCGGCGTGGACCGCAGCCCGGAGAGCCCGCACCGGGTGCGGCTGTGGCGGGTCACCCGCGACGGCGCGCTCAAGACCGAGCGCGACAGCCAGTTCAAGACGCGCGAGGCGGAGTTCGGGGCGGGGATGCTCAAGACGCTGGCGACGGCCCTCACCAAGCACCCCGCCGGCACCGGCTCCCTCTACCCGCGGTTCCTGCGCCCCGCGGCGCCGGCTGCGGCCGAGGCCGAGCAGCCGAACCGGCTCGACGACCGGTGCCGGCACTGCGGCCAGGCGGTGCCGGCGGGGGCGGGCCTGCTCAAGGGCCGCCCCGGCAACCGGTGGGTGGAGCACCGGCCGGGCGCCTGTCCTCCCGCTCGCAACCAGCTCGGGCAGGTGTGCGCCGACTGCGGCGGCTGGGTCGAGGCGGGAACCGGTGTTCTCAGCAGCCCCCACCAGGGCGTGTGGGAGGTCCGCCACGACGGCGCCTGCCCGCCGAAGGAGTCCGCCGGATGGGCCGCCCCGCCCCCGGCGCCGCGCCGCCGCAACCGGCTCGCGGACCAGTGCGTGCGGTGCGAGCAGGACGTTGCCGAGGGCGCCGGATGGCTGATCCCGCCGGCGTTCGAGGGCGGGCACTACACGGTCGAGCACGAGACGTGCCCGCCCTCCCCCGCCGAGGGCCACCGGACCTGGCGGATCAGCGCCGGCGTCCCGGGCCGTTTCGACCCGCGGCCGACCGGCGGACTCTGGGGGATCGGCCACGTCGCCCGGTTCGAGGTCTACGCCGACGGCGACAACCCGGTGCCCGAGGACGCTCCTGGCCGCCGGGTGGGCCGCTACGACAGCAGGGTGTCGCTGATCGGGACCGTCGTCGCCGAGGGCCGGCCGGTGTACTGCCGGGACGAGAACGGCGACGCCCCCTGCGACGAGCTGATCGGGGAGGACGGCTGGTACTACACCGGGCGCATCCGGGCGGCGTCCCCCGAAGAGGCCGCGCCGCTGCTCGCGGAGGAGGCGGAGGCCGCGATCGACCGCGAGCTCGCCGCCCGGGTCCGCTCGCTGCTCACGTGGAGGTACCCGCGCACGGAGCACGGCGTCCGCTACCTGCCGGAGGCGGAGCTCGCCGAGGAGCTCGCCGACGCCGAGCTGGTCGAGGTGCGCACCCGCCCCCGCGGCTCCGGGCCGAGCCTGGACCTGTACCCGGATCAGGTGTGGATCGCCGCCGGCCGCGACTGGGTGATGACCACCGCTCACAACGGCCAGGACGGGGACGACTGGAGCCGGATCAATCTCTGGCGGCACATCGCCCTACTGCACCCGATGACCGACGAACTGCGCCGCCTGGTCGACGACCTGACGGCCCGCTACGGAACCGTCGCCCCGCAGCGACCCGCCGAGCCCCCGGCCGACGCGGAGAGCACGCCGGACGACGAGATCCCCGGCACGTACGCCGACGTACGCCCCGGCACCCGCTTCACCACCGCCGACGGCGAGCAGTACATCGCCGTCGATCACAGCGTCCCGTACGGCGAGCGACTCGGCCTGTCGATCATCGGCCTCGACGACGGCCGCTCCGCCCGCACCCGCGACAGCGTCCTACAACTGGGCAACCTGCCCATCCTCGACGGACAGTTCATCGGCGGCGCGGACGGCCTGCCGGCCGCGACCGCGCCGATCACCATCCACGAACACGGCACCGCCTACGACCACCACGTGCACCACGCCGGCCGAGGGGGGAACCCGGGCCGGTGCGCCGCCCGCGATGAACTGCTGCGAACCACCACGGTCCTGCGCGACAACGAGCAGCGCTCGCCGCGGATGCGGAACGCGGCGGTGCGCAACGCCCTGCGGGAGGGCCTGGACGTCGCCGAGATCCGGGAGATCACCGCTCTGACGGAGGCCGAGATCGAGGCGATCCGCGACGCGGCCCGCTGACCACGGCCGATCAGCACCACCCGCGCGAGAGGGCCCCGCACCCCGGGGCCCTCTCGCGTTCCTCCGACCCGGGCGGCCCCGTCGCCGCCGACGACAGGAAGGCTCCGCCATGAGCTCTCAACGACCGCCGCTGATCGGCGACCACTGGCACCATGTGGGCCCCGTGCGGCCCGACGGCACGGACGGCTATTGGATCTGCGCGCGGCCGGACTGCGGCCGGCACCGCTCCGACCACATCCAGGTCGAGGGGGAGTGGCTCCGGCGCCCCCCGCACCGGTTCCGGCCGCAGTGGATCGCGCCCGCCCGCTGCCGCACCTGCGGCTACCACTGGCGGCACACCTTCCACATGCCGTGGCGGTGGGACCAGTGGGAGGCCCCGACTCCGCCGCCCGAATAGGCGATATCGCCAATTGACAACGCAGGGCAAGTCGGCTCACAATAAGCGATATCGCTTATTGTGAGAGGGGTGACCACATGCTGACCTACGAACTGCGTTACCAGCCGGAAGGGCACCGGGCCCGCTACTTCACCGTGGCGGGCAAGAGCGTCGCGGACGCGCTCGCGGCCGGCCGCGACACCCTGAGGGAGATCGGCCTCGGCAACGCCGCCGGACTGAGCATCCGGGACATCGAGATCGAGGATCTCAACTGGGAACCCCGCTACCAGATGGACTACTCCGGCGGAGCGGGGAAAGCGGTCCTCGACAGCCGCGGCGAGCCCGTCGTCACCAACGACGCGCTCCCGCGGTTCGCCGTGCACCTGCGGTACACCGGCGCGGTGAACGCTCTCGGCAAGACGGGCGAGGAGAAGATCACCACTCTGTACGGCCGGGAGGTCGAAACGCCGGGCCGCGGTCGGCCGGGCATCGGCGGCGCCGCGCACATTCGGTTCGGCGAGGACCTCCTCGCCGAGGTCGACAAGTACGCCACCGCTCAGGGCCACGACCGGGCCGCCGCCGTCCGGTCCCTGGTCGCCACCGCCCTCACAAGCGCCCGGCCGCTCCCCGAGGGCGCGCTCGACGAAGCGGGGACCGACGTACTGCACGCCGACTTGGTGGAGGCGGTCCGGCAGTTGCCGGAGGACCACCGCGTCCGCGTCCTCTGGGAGCGGCTCGACGAGATCCTCACCGCGGGCGGCGGCGAATGCCTCCCCGGCCCCTGGGACCACCTCCCGTGCGGGCATCCCGTGGGCATGGCGGCGGAGTGCACCTCCTGCGAGGTCCCGCCCACCGTCGAGTAGGAGAAGTCGCCGGGCCGGTCCGGCCCGGCGCAGGGTGCTGCCGGCCTCCGGGGCGGGCAGCAGCGGACAGGGGGTCGCCACGGTGGCGGCCCCCTGTCGCGTTTCCTCCCTGCTATGCCCTGTGAACTGGGAGAACACCGCCCGCTCCCCCGCGCTGGTTCCATCGCGACAGCGCGACAGGTCACCTCCCCGGGACAGGCCGTCACCCGTAGCGGTGGTCTCCCGCGCGGCCGGGGGCCGGCGGGTACGGGCGTGCGTGCGCGAGCGTGGGCGGCATGAACCGCACCGCTCTTGTCTTCACGGTCGGGGCCGCCGCCTTCGGGGCCGTCGTGCTGCTGATTCGGCCAGGACGACCCGCAACCCCGGCTCGCGTCGTCCGGCGACGCCGTCCCCTCGGCATCCCGCCCCACTGCGCCCTCGCCGTCGAGCCCCGGCCCTGCCTCCCCCACCCTGCCGGTCGACGCTCCATCGTCGACACCGGCCGGACCCGCTGACGACAACTCCCCCGAGGCCCCGGCCGACGCCGACTCCCGCCCCGCCAACGGCGCCGGGTTCGGCAGGACGCCCGCCTCGACCGCCCCGCAGCACCGACCGACGTCCCGGCCGGCCTCTCCGCACCACGAGCTGACGCACGGTGCTGACGGGCACCCACCGACACGAGTTCCGCCGACCCGCTGAGCGCGGAGACTAGGGTTTCGTTCAGCGCGACCGGAGATCACGGAGGACGGATGGCAGTGAAGCCCTGGAGGAACCAGGCGAACAAGCTCGGCAAGGACCGGGAAAAGGCCGGGCTGGGTGAGGCCGGCGCGGGCGGTGAGCAGCCGGACGACGGCAACGGGACGGGGGTGCACAAGCTCGACCGTGAAGAAGGCGAAATGTTCTTCGTCGATCCGGCGAACATCTCGCCGAACCCCATGAACCGCCGCCTCACCATGCGCCGCATGGACGAGATGGTGGAGAGCGTGAAGCGTCAGGGTGTCCACACCCCCGGCGCGGCGATCTCCATGCACCTGTTCGTCAAGTTCTATCCGGAGTGGGAATCCCGGATCGAGAACCCGGAAGCCGAGTACATCCTCGGCCCGGGTCACCGCCGCCGACTCGCCGCCGAGCAGGCGGGCAAAAAGATGCTCGTCATCCTGCGGAACCGGTGGGCGAGAGAGCGCACGGTCGAAGAGAACCTCATCAGTGAGAACAGTGACCGCGACGACCTCTCGCCGATCGAGGAGGCTCTCCAACTCGACCTGCTGCGCCAGCGCGGCATGACGGGCGATGAGATCGCGGCGCGCTCCGGCTACAAGAACCGGGGGACGGTCTCGAAGCTGCTCAACCTCCTCGACTTGCCCCAGGCGATTCAGGACGCCATCCACGCCGGCCCCAAGGTGACGGACGACCAGGACGACACCTCCGAGGCCGTGACGTTCGGCATCTCGCCGAAGGCCGGTTACGTGCTGTCCACCATCAAGGACACCGACGGCGAGAACGACACCGAGGCGGCTCACGCGCTCCAGCTCCGGGCCTTCGCGTGGATGCGCGAGGAAGGTCTGTCAGCCGAGGCGGCGAAGAACCGGCTGCAAGCGGAGGCCGCCCTCGGCAGTGGCGAGGCGTTTCCCGCGGGAAACACGGAGGCCGACCCGTCCACGGACGCCGGCACCGGAAGTGCCGGCCCGGAGGACGTTTCCCGCGGGAAACACCCCGACGGCGAGCCTGACGGAGAGTCGGAGTCGGAGCTGGACGGCGAGGAGGACGTTTCCCGCGGGAAACACGGCGAGCCGGGCGCGGGTGCGCCCAGCATCCCGCACCAGCCCGACGGAAGCGAGGAGGAGCACGGCTCCGGCGGCGAGGACGAGCAGGAGGCGGAGCCCGAGCCGGACCCCGCCGCGGAAGCCGCGGCGACCCGCGATCTGGCCTGCCGGATGCTGCTCAGCGAGGAGAAGTACGCGAGCGCTGGCGCGACGACCGCCCACCTGGTCAACGCCGTACTCAACCCGTCGGAGTGGAAGGAAGCGGCCACCCTGGCGCACACCTGGCTGCGCGAGCTCGGCAAGGGACCGAACGTGGGCCGACCTGCCGCGTACATGGCTGCCGTCGCCGCCGAGGGTGACGCTAACCTGATGCGGCGATGCGCCTTCGCTGTCGCCCTGGCCGCCGACGAGCTGCGTGCCGCGCAGCCCGATCGCGAGTGGGACGCCCGCGACCGGGCGCACATCGAGTTCCTGGTCTCCAGCAAGGCGGGCTACCAGCCGACCGCATGGGAGCGGGAACGACTGGCACCCGTCACCACCTCCCGGTAAGAACCCGTCTCCCCTGGAGTCCCATTGACCAGCCCCATCACCGAGTCCGCAATCGAGGTCATCGCCCCGCGGATGCCGGTCACCGTCGTCGCCGCCGTCGCGCAGGGCAGGACGCTCGGCAAGACCCGCGTGATCGTCTTCGCCCTCAAGGCGGGCGGCACCGCCAAGACGAGCTCATGCACCAGCCTGGCGGCGATCCTGGGCGAGCGCGGGTACCGCGTACTCGTGATCGACCTCGACCCCCAGGGCCATGCCTCGACGGTCCTCGGCTACGGCACGTTCGCCGAGGGACAGCTCGGCATCACCGACGTCATCAAGGACGAGGCCGCCCTCTCCGACATCGTCGTTCCGGCCCGCTACCAGGTGGCCGAGATCGACCCGAAGAACCCCGAGGCGGCGTTCCAACCGATCCCGAACGTCTACGTGGCGCCGGTGGACCTCGAACACCCGGAGCTCGACGACCCCGAGTCGATCCTCAACGACCCGAAGGGCGCTGACGCCTACTGGATTCGTGACGGCCTGGCCGCCATGGACGGACAGTGGGACGTCGTCCTGATCGACTGCCCGGCCACCTACGGCCGCATCACCGTGACGGCCTTCGTCGCCCTCGACGATGCCGTCGACGGCGAGGTCCTGCCCCCGGTGCTGTGCACCTACAAGGAGGCCGGTGCCGTGGTGAAGCTGGAGAAGAAGTTGAAGGAGGTCCGGGAACTGCCGAAGTACCTCAAGAAGGGCATCCAACCGAGGATGAAGCGGGTGCTCGTCTGCGCCGCCCCGAACTCCTCCTATGGCCGGGCCGAGCACTTCAAGACCCTCGCCGAGATCCAGGAAGAATACGGCGACATCCTCCTCCCCCTGGTCCACTGGTCCGGCGAGGTGCCCAAGATCTACCGGCAGGAGGTTCCCGTCTCGGTGATGGCGCCCAACAGCAGGCCGGCGCAGGAGTACCGCAAGGTCGCGACCGCTCTCGGCTTCCCCCGGCTGAACCCGAGCCCGCAGGGGTCGGAGGAGCTGGAGGAGTCGGCGGCCTGACCGTCGGCCTTCCCCCGCGCCGCAGCCCCCAGGCCCCGCCTGGGGGCTGCGGCGTTTCTGCGTCCGCCTCCGGTGCAGCCCTCGGCGTGCTGCGCCAGCACTACGCCGAGGCCGCCGAGTAGGACGGGTCTGCCGTACGCAACTACAGCCCCGGGCGCTCCGCCCGGGGCTGTAGTGTTCCCGGACACCCTCACCGACAGAGAGGCCAGACCTTGAACACCGACACCGCCACGGCCGCGCTGTACGAGCAGGCCCGTCGGCAGAGCGCGGCCGACCCGACCCGCTGCGTCGTTCCGTGGGGGGTGTGCCCGGAGCACGGCGGGACGCTGCGCTCCAGCGCCGACCGCACGGTGTGCACCGACCCAGCGTGCTTCCTTGCCTGGGAGTACGACCGGCTCGACGCGCCGTGCCCGGAGGCGGCCACCCACACCGTGACGGCTGACGACGGCGGCTGCTACGTGGTGTGCGATGGGCATGCCGTTGCGGCCCGCTCGGAGATCGTCGGCGGCCGGATCATCGCCAATCTGCCCTACGCGCACTGACCCGGCCATTCGGCCGCCGGCTCCGGGCCGCCCTGATGCGCACTGCGCCGGGGCGGCCCTTCGCATGTGGCGGACCTCTCTATCGCACGGGGGGAAATGTCGCGTCCTGCGGCCATACTCGGGGGTCCACCGGCGCCCAGAGACGGCGCCGGGCTGAGCAGAAGGTTGTTGACATGGCAGTTTTCAGGATCGGGCACCGGCAGTACCGGACGAAGGAAGAAGCGAAGAAAGCAGTACGCGCGGTGCTGCACAAGTACCCCGTCGGCACCGAACTGGAGGGCGAGGAGTTCGAGCTGATCCGAGACCTCCTCGACCTGCACCACGATGCCGGGAAGAAGATCGGCGGCGGGGTCGCGGCAATCCGGATCGGCCCCCCGCAGCAGGGCCGGTACCCCGGGTTCGAGGTGGTCCACCCGGACGGCAAACCGATCGACTTCTCCTACAAGACCTGCTTTGATCCCCCGACCCTCCGGCAGCAGGTCCACAACGTGATGGGCGTGGAGATCAGCGACCTGAAAACGGAGTACTTCAGGAGCCGGATCGCGGCCGGTACGTTCACCTCGGACCTGTCCGGGGTGCCACTGGACACCAGCGACACCGCCGTCTCCCACTTCCAGGGTCCGCCGCTCTTCCAGATCGCCGACGCCTTCGCAGCCGCCGAGGGCGGGTGGGAAGCCATCCCGCTGACGCCCACGACCGACTACGGCCGCGGCCTGTTCGTGGACCGCGCCCAGGCCGACCGTTGGCGCGCCTTCTGGCAGGACCGTGCGGTCCTCGGCTTGCTGACCAAGGCGGAGGACCGCCGTCGCCCGCGCGCCTGACCGCTCACCCCGGCCCCGGCTCCGGTCCCCGAGAGGGTCCCGGAGCCGGGGTCGTTTATCGGTGCGGCGTCGCGAGTCCGACGGGTTGGAGCTCGGCGACGGCGCCGATGGTGGAGAGGGTGGGGTCGTGGGCGGGGCGCAGGGGGGTGACGGTGGCTGCGGGCCCAGGGCGGGAGGCGTCGAGAGAGCGGGAGAGGACGACGGCCAGGCCCTCGGCGGTCTCGCGGAGTCGGGGTTCCTCGGCGGGGCGGTCGGTGAGGGTCCGCAGGAGGTGGAGTGTGGACTCGACGGCGGCGGCGGGGACGCCGACCAGGCGCAGGGCGGCGAGGGCATCGCGGGCCTGGTCGGTGCTGCTGGCGGGTTCGGGTGCGGGCTCGGTGGCGAACCAGGCCGGCGCGCGGGAGGAGCGGCCGGGGGCGGGGATGCCGGTACCGAGGGCGCGGCGGGGTTTGTGGGTCACGCCTGATCAACGATGCGGGCCGGGTTGCGTGATGCCTGCCGGGAGCGGCGGGCGGGACGGCATGATCGGGGGATGACTGAGGAGACGGGGCCGGCCGGTGCGGGCGTGCGGGAGTCGGTGCGGGAGGCTCTGGCGCTGGCCGGGCCGCGGGTGCGGGTGGTCGACGACCACATGTTCCGGCCGTCGGCGGAGGGGCGGGCGTCGTTCCGGTTGCAGTTGTTCACCGGGGAGGGGCTGCGGCCGGTGGCGGTGGCGACTCAGACCATGTACGAGGGCATGGGGCTGACCAACGCGGCGGAGGAGTACGCGGCGGCGGTGTGGGAGCGGCACTGTGCGGAGCAGGAGTTGCCGCCGTTGTGGATTCAGCGGCAGTTGTACGACTCCGGGATGGGGTTGCGGGAGCGGTTCGAGCTGGTGACGTTCGGCCGGGCGGAGCGGTTCGAGCTGGGGTCGCCGGGGTGGCGGCGGATCAGCGCGGAGCAGGTGGCGGAGCTCGTGGGCGGACCGGTGGCCGAGGACCGGGGCGAGGGGTACGTGCCGTGGGAGCCGCTGCCGGAGCCGCGGTCGGTGTTCGAGGTGCTGGCGGTGCGGCGGCTGGCGGACCCGAAGCCGTTCCGGGAGCCCGGGTGCATGCCGGTCGGTGCGCCGCGGTGGGTGCGCTGGTGCCGGAGGTGGTGGCGGCAGGCCGTTCCGCGGCGCGATGCCCGGGAGTGCTGCTGGTACCACGGGGGCGACTGGCACGCGGTCAACGAGTGGGCGATCGGGTTCCTCGCCGAGGGTGAGGCGGCCGGTGTCGCGGCCGAGGACATGGCGGACTTCGTGGACGAGCGCGCCGTCGCGGCCGGGGCGAGCCGGTGGCAGCGGGAGGCGTTGGAGTCGGTGTTCGCGCTGAGTGTGGCGATCGTGCCGAACGACGACTTCGGCTACGTCAACGGTCAGCACCGGGCCCGGGCGATGATGGACGCCGGGGTGAGGCGGACGGTGGTGGCCCGCGACGTGTGGCTGGAGGACTCCTGACGGCTGGCGGTTACGCCCGGCCGGGTACGCAGCGAGTGCCCGGGCTGCCCGGGATGGGCAGGGTTGGAGGGTGACGACTTCTCGCGGCCCGTCCCCGATCCTCGCGCGCGTCCGGGCCTGGGGGGCCGATCCCGGCCGGGCCGGGCGCCGGCTGCTGGTGTGGGCGCTGTTGGCGGTGCCGGTGGGGCTGCTGGCGGGTGAGGCGGCGCGGGCGCTGTCGGGTCTGGTCGGCCGGGTCGGAGTGTTGGAGCTGCCGCCGCTGGCGCTGTTCCCGGGGATGTTGCTGTTGCTGCTGGCGCTGAGCGGCCGGGGGCTGCACGAGGTGGTCAGGCAGCCGGGGGCCGAGGTGGTGTGGTTCCTGGTCCTGGCCGGGTTGTGCTCGCTGGGCGCTCTGGCGTGAGGTGCCCTGGCCGGGCGGCGACGCGGGGCACGGGCGGGCGCAGCAGAACGGGGGAGCCGGGGTGCGCGGGGTGGAATCCGCCGAGAGCGTAGGTACGGCGGAGCCTGTCGGTGGCGGGGACGGCGGCGAGGCCGAGGCCGTGCTCGTCGGCCCAGGCGAGGGTCTGCCGGACCAGGGCACGGGTTGCGTGTCCGTCCCGGCCTCCGGCGAGGCCGGCGACCTCGGCCCACGGGGCGCTCTGCCGCAGCGGGGTGATGGTGCGGTGGAGTTCGGCACTGCGGCGGGCGGCGGCGAGGAAGTGCGCGATCTGCCAGCCGATCGCGGCGACCTCGGCTGCGAGGACGGCGCACTCGGCGGTGGTGCCCGCGAGGGGTCCGGCGAGGGCGTCGCCCGCCGCTTTTACGGCGATGGCGGGCGGCAGGAGCAGGGCCAGCAGCGCGGCGACGGTGGCTGGCAGGAGGACCAGGGCGCCGAACAGGTGCCAGCGCAGGGGGCGGGGCTGGTGGACGCCGAGGGTGGACGGGCCGACGGCGAGGAGGTCGCCGGCGGTGTGCTGGACGGCGAGGTTGAACAGCCACACGGGGGCGAAGGCGGCGCGCAGTGCGGGCGGGAGGTGGGCGGGGGTGAACGCCTGGGCCGAGACGGCGGCAAGGCGGGGCAGGTCCCGCCAACGGGGCACGAGTTTCGGCGGGGGAGTGATCCGTCCGGGGCTGGGCATGGCCGGGAGTCTACGAACAGGCGGGCCCGGTCCCCGACGTCGGGTCAGGAGATCAGCGAGTGGGCGGCGACGCCGCGCAGGGTGCCGGCGCCCTTCGCGGCGGCATGGCCTCAGTGATGGGCGCGTGTGACGTTTGCTCCGGGATGCATCGTTCTGTCGGGTCCGGCGGGTTTGCGCTGGTGGGACCGAACCCGCCAAATCGTGCACCCCCTCCCACCTAGGGCTATGCATGCGACGCATAATCTGCGGGCTCTGTGCATAGTGCCTGGTCGGGCACTTGCTCCTGCGATCGGCCGGGCACGCACCGGCGGGCAGCCAGGCCCTGACCTGCCCCCGACATGCCGCAGCCCCGGAGTGGGGACTCCGGGGCTGCGGCATGTCGGGACCGATCGGGAGTCAGGCCGGGCCGGGAGTCAGGCCGGGTCGGGGGCCTGGGCGATCGCGCGGAGCCGGTCGGCCAAGGCGAGGCAGTCGCCGGCCGCGCGGTGCGGGCCGTTGAGCGGCTGCCAGGTGTACGAGCGGTGGTACTCGTCCCAGGTGCCGACGAACCGGGCGTGCTGCTCCATCGCGCACTCCTCCCAGCGCTGCGCCACGATCCAGTCCTTGGCGGCCGGGTGAGCGTCCCACGGCGACATCAGCAGCGGGGGGTGCAGCGGCTCGGCCTCCCGGAACCAGCGGTCGAGCTCGTAGGCGAGCCTGGCCCGCTCGAACGCGCGGTTGTAGGCCACGATGCGGCGCCCGGCGAGGGCCTCGGTCAGCGCGGGCAGCACTTCACCGAAGGCCGGCACACCGGGGGCGCTGACCATGTCGTCGGTGATGCCGTTGACTGCGGTGGCCCCCGGGGTGATCGGCTCGCCCTGCGGGTTGACGAGCGTGTCGAGGAGCTGTTCGCCACCGACGCCGTACACGGCGATCTCCACGATCCGCGCCTCCTCGCCGAGCCCCGTGGTCTCCAGGTCCAGGAAGCAGGTCGCGGGGTCGGCGAGCAGCTCGCGGGCCCAGTCGCGCACCGGGCCGGCCACCGGCCAGTGCTCGCGGTAGCGGCGGCGCTCGGCCTCGGTGCGCTCGGCGTCCTCCTCGGCCCGGCAGGGCTCGCAGGTCTGCGGCTGGAACCAGGTGCCGTAGGGGTCGGCTTCCTGGTCGGCGATGACATGGTCCTCGGTGCGGGTCTGCACGGTGCAGCGAGGGCAGGCCCGGCGCTCCAGCAGCCGGACGACCTCGCGGGCCCGGTCGAGGTGTTCGGCGCAGGGGAGGCAGTAGCCGTTGCGGACGCTGGCGGCCTCCTCGAACACCGTCTTGCAGCGGGGGCAGGTGCGGCGGTGGAGCTGCTCGTCCGCGGTCAGGCAGGGCCGGCACCAGCGGGCCCAGCGGCCAAGGGAGGTCGAGTGCCCACCGCGGACGATGTCCTCGAACACGGTCGCGCAGCACTCGCAGGTGCGCCGCCCGGTCTTGGCCCGCTGCTGGGCGGGCGTGGTGTTGAGCCGGATCGAGTCCGCCTCGCGGTACAGCGCGACGTAGTCGTACCCGCGGTACGGCATCGACAGGTGGAGCCAGGCGGCGGGCTGCTGCTTGTCGAGGACGCGGCGGCCGAGCCTCTTGAGCTGGGCCGCGGTGTGCAGGCCGTCGGGGACGTTGCCGGCCTTGTGGATCGGCCGGCCCTCGAAGGTGGCGGGAACGGCGGCGGCCTGGTCGGCGGTGTCGGTGGTGGGGGTCATGCGGGGTCCTTCCGTCGGGGTTCCGTCGAGGCGTCACGAAAGTGACATACCTCGCAAATGATCGTCAAGTGCCTTGATTCTCAACAGAGTTGGGCGAATACCCCTCTTACTGCACGCACGTACGCGAGGGAGATTCACCCGGTAGGGCGAGCTGTCCACGGGAGTCCGAAGCAGTCCACGGGACAGTGCGGGAGACGACGAAACGGCGCGGCGCCCGGCCCCGGGTCGGGGGTCGGGCGCCGCGCCGTTTCGGTCGGGCGGGGTGGCGGGTTCGGTCGGGACGGCCGCCTCGGCGGCGGGACTGCACCGTGCCGCCGGGGTTCAGCGGGTGGTCGTCACCAGATGCCGTCTTCCAGGTCCGCCATGTTCGACGGCTCCCGGTCCCAGTCGTATGGGCTGTCGCACGTGCAGGTGCCGCCCTCGTAGATCAGGCGTTCGCAGTGGTCGTCGTGGTCGTGGCCGGCGCGGGACGGCTGCGGAGGTTCGGGCCGGTCGATCTGCGCCGGCGGGCGTACGGGCTCGGGCGGCAGGCCCGCGAGCTCGCGCCGGAGCTCGGCGAAGGTGCGGCCCTCCCAGGTCTCGCACAGCTCGCAGCCGCGCCCGCCGGGCAGGGTTCCGGGGCAGTCGTACATGTGCATCTCGGGGTCGACGTCCAGGTAGGTCATGGTGCTCAGCCCTTCCGCGGCTCGGCCGCCCGGCCCGGGCGGCGGGGCGCCGGCCCGCCCGGCCGGGTGCCGGTGAGCCGCTGCGCGAGCCAGCCGGGAAGCGGCCGGATCGGCCGGTCGAGGGTGACGGCGTAGGCGGTGCCGGCGACCCGGGAGCCGGGGCCGATCAGGTAGCCGCCGCTGCGCACCCCGGGGCCGCGGACGTCGATGCCGGGGCCGAGGGGGGCCTCGGTGCCGGAGCTGCTGGCGATGGTGCACCGCTGCGGCACCCGGTAGTACAGGTGCCGGCCGCCGGAGGGGGTGCACACGGTCAGGGTGTCGAGGGCGGCCGTCCGGTCCGCGCCGTGGGCGTCGACCAGGTCCGCGAGGGAGGCGGCGCCGTCGCCGTCGAGGTCGAGCCCGACGATCCGGCTCGCGCGGCAGCCCACGCCGATGTTGGCTCCGGCGGGCCAGGTGCGCAGGACGGCGGCCGGGTCGGTGAGGCACTGCCGCTGCCAGCCGGGGGCGGCCGGGCGGCGGCCTCCCGGAGGCAGGGGGAAGACGGCCAGGCCGCGGGCCGCCAGGGCGGCGGCGTCGGCCGGCGTCGGGGCCGGGGCGGTGTCAGCACACACAGTCGTACCCGACCGCGGAGCCGCAGTCGCAGCGGTCGTCGTCCTCGCCGTCCCGGTCGGGGTCGAAGTCCCAGCCGTCCGGCCAGGTCTCCGCACTGTCGTCGTCCTCGCCGGCGGTACCGAAGTTTGGGTGCCGGACGTCGTCGTAGACCACCGTCACACTCTCCGGGTGCCACGGGCCGGTGTTGGCGGGCGGGCGGACCTCTCCCCAGGGGACGGCGGGGAGGTCGACGTCCTGCTCGAAGGTCGCGCCGCAGGCGGTGCACACGTACTCGTCGTGCCAGGCGGTCAGGGCGAACATCGACCCGGGGTAGCGGTCGGTGTGCAGGAGTTCGCCCCCGCATCCGCCCTCGGCGTCGTCCGGGTTGGGGCAGGGGGTGCCGTGCTGGCAGGTGCCCGAGCAGCGGCAGGGCAGGCCGGTCCCGATGGGGCACCAGGTGGCCTCCGCGCGGGCGCGCTGGGCGGGGGTGGCGTCGGCGGGCAGGGCGCTGACGCCGAGTTCGGCGGCGGTGACGCCGGCGGTGGCCTCGGCGGGGGTGGGCTGCCGGGTGTAGGCGATGGCGAGGATCTGTTCGACGGGGGAGGGCTGCTCGGCGGCGGCGTGCTCGCGGCGGGGGGCGGCCTCGCGTACCTGGTTCAGCGCGTCGTGGTAGCGGAGGCGCTGGCCCCGGGCCTTGGCGGCCTTCTGGAGTTCGCGGGCGCGCTGCTCAAGGGTGGTGCGTCGGGTCACGACGACTCCTCTCGATCCCGGGTTCGGCCCCCACGCGGCGCCCCGGGTCGACGGATCGTCAGAAGACTGTGTGTTGGTGCGCAGATCCCGCAGGACCTTCTACCGTCCTGCCCGGCGGCGTGGGTGGCCGGGCGCGGTATGGGCGTTGGCTCCGCCCGGGGCAGTGACCTGCCCGTGGCACCACCGTAGCGGAGAGCGTCAAGGGAGCGGGGTGTCGCCCGGGCCCGGGCGGCACCCCGCATGTCCGCGCTACACGGTCTGCCGCGGTCAGCGGCCGAGGGCGGGTTCCTCGGCGTGGGCCTGGGCGAGGAGTTCGCGGTACTCGGCCTCGGTGATGGCAGGGACGGTGTCGATCTCGATGCGGGCCGGGTCGGCGACGCGGACGAAGCGGCCCGCCAGGCCGACCAGGACCTCGCCGGTGGGGGCCCAGCCCGCGACGATGCCGCGGCCGGGACGGCCGGTGGTGCCGTGCAGCAGCACCCGGGCGTTCGTCGTCAGCGCGGTGCCGTTGCGGTCGGTGCGGACGGGTTCGGCGGGGTGCTCGGCGTCGTCGTCCTGGGCGGCCGGGGCCCCGGCGGTGTGCAGGGTGAGGGAGGCGGCGGCGGTGGCGGCGAGGACGTCCTCGACGGCCGGGGCCGGGGCGTTCTCGCGGACGCGTTCGGCGGTGCCGTTGGCGACGCGGGTCGTCGGCCTGCCCGCCACGTAGCGGACGCTGACGGTGAAGGGGAATCCGGCGAGGGCGAGCTCGGCCTCGATCCGGTCGGCGTGCTCGGCGATGGCGGCCTCGGCGCGGTCGCTCAGCACGAGTGCCCAGGTGTACAGGCGCTCGCCGTGGCCGTTGTAGTGGCCCATGATGCGGAAGTCCCGGCCCCGGCCCTGCTGGAGGTCGAGGCGCTTGAGGGTGCGGGCGAGGGCGAGGGCGGGGGTCGCGAGGCGCTGCTCGGTGGCGAGGGCGGCGGCGGAGCGCTGCTGGCCGGGGGCCGGGGTGTGCCCGGCGGGGGCGAGGGTGCAGACGTGCACGGGCATGCCGTTGCCGGCGGCGAGGCGCTGGGCCTCGGCGACGGCCTCGGCGAGTTGCTCGGCGCGGTAGGCGGCGTGCAGCTCGCGGCCGTCGAGCGCGCAGTCGCAGCCGAGGTGCAGGGAGGTCTGCTCGTGCCAGCGGCGCAGGATGCGGATCGCGTCGGGTGCGGCCGAGGGCATCGGGGCCGGGTAGGCGGTCCAGGCGGTGCGGGAGAGGCTGCGGCGGCCGTCGACGACCTGCCAGGTGTGGACGAGGACGATCTCCCCGGCGGCGGCGAGGGCCTCGATGGTGGGGAGGCTGATCCCGTTCCCGGAGGACTCGTTGCGTCCGGCGCGGATGGTGGTCAGCGCCGCCTGCATCGCGGCGGTGAGCGGTGCGGTGCGGGCGGTGGCGGGCTGGTGAATCCGGCGCTGGGTGCTCACGTCTGGTTCCCCTTCGGTCTTCCTTGGTCGGCACGGCCACATTAGCGGAAATTGGCTAACTTCCGCAATGCAGTTCCTCGACCTGTCGCGGCCCCTGTCGCGCGCCCCTCCCCCGCCGCGCCTGCTATGCCCTGTGAGCTGGGAAAACACCCCCTTACCCCTACCTGTTGCCCCATCGCGACAGCACGCGGCGGGCGGGTGGTCAGCGGCCGAGCGGGTGCTCGGTGATGGTCAGGTGCTCGGTGTCGAGGACGTACTCGCTCTCGCCGCGGCCGTTGTTGTGGGCGAGCAGCGCGGCGGGCGGGGCGACGGTGCGGTAGAGCCGTCCGGTGGTGGGGCGGCGGGCGGCGGTGCCGTTGGCGTAGCCCTCGGCGAGGTCGCGGCGGGTGGTCCACGACCAGTCGGTGCGGCGCTCGGGGACGCTGCCGCGCCACAGCTCGACCGGCTCGGCCGGGCGCTCGGCCGGCTCGCCGTCGGCGGTGTAGCCGGCCGCGGTGAACAGCTCGCGCCAGTCCTCGCGGTCGAGTGCAGAGTCGGGGTACTCGGCCATGCTCCACACCCGGCCGATGTGCGCGGCAAGGGCCGCGGCGTCGATCACCTCGCCGAACCATGCGTCGTACAGCAGGGCCGGGCCGTAGAGGCGGCCCGCTTGCAGCAGCAGCTTGCCGAGCTGGTCGGCGTCGAGGTGCTCGCCGAGGTCGGCAGCCTCGGCGACGGCGGCGAGCGCCTCCTCGGTGAGGTCCCGGAGGACGGGCTCGGGGGCCGAGTCGGCGCCGGCGGGTGCGTCGGGGTGGGGCATGGTGCTGTCCTTCCTCGAAGTGCCGGCCGGGGCCGGGCCGGCGGCAACGGTAGCGGCCGGCCCGGGCGGGGCGCGTCGCGGTGACGTGTGGTCAGGGAGTGTCCAGTACGCGGCGGTCGAGGGTGTAGCGGCTGATGAGCGGCAGGCCGCGGCCGAACAGCACGGGCCAGGGGAGCGGGTCGTCCTGGCCGCGGCCCATCGCCGCGGTGTAGGCGGCGGCCTCGGCGAACGCCCGGACGTAGGCGCCGCGTTCGGCGCGACGGCGGCGCAGCGCCCGACCCCAGGGGGTGCGGGCCGCGCCGGCGTAGCGGTCGAGGAGGGGGTCGAGGAGTTCGCGGCCCCGTCGGACGTGGTCGGCGGCGAGGCGGGCGGCCTGTTCGCGGGTGAGGCCGCGGGGCGGGGTCATCACGGCGTCGAAGGCCCGCAGGACCTCGCGCGCGACGGCCTGCCACTGCCGGGCCTGTTCGAGGTCCTCGCCCTGGTCGTGCTTCACGTTCTGTCCTCTCCGGCGGCGGGGCCGCCTCGGTCGGGGTGCCGTTGTCGGTCGGGGCTGCCGTCAGGTCGTCAGTGCGGGTCTGCCATCGGGGGCGGGAGGGGCAAGCCGGTGCACGCGGCGAGCTCCTCGCCGGACATGACCCCCTGCCGGACCAGAATCGGAAGCGCGGTCATCAGCAGGGGCCACACCGGGTCGAGCGCTTCGTCCGCCATCTCGTGCAGTGCCGTGTAGTCCGGGCCGCCGGTGCCGAACGCGGGTCGGGGCGTGGTGTGTTGCAGCAGCCATGCCCGGTCTTCGTGGGCGGCGATCTCGACCAGGGCGGCCCGGTCCGGGTTCCACAGTCCCGCCTCCCTCAGCCATCGGTCCTCCGCCCGCTCGCCTCCCACCAGGCCGATGGCCCGGAGCCGGGCCTCTCCGGCGACGCCGGTCGGCAGCGCCTCGGCGTGGCCGTTGCGCCGACCGTCCGAAACGGTGCTGGCCCGGGCGACGTGCAGTCCTCCGGCGAGCCACAGCAGGGCGTGCCCGAGTTCGTGTGCGGCGGTCGCGGTGAGCTCCTGCTCCTGCGTCAGGTCCATGAGGTCCCGGGCGCCGATGTCGCCGCCCCGAAACCGACGCGGCACCGGGTGGCGCGTCGGATAGGGCTCGCCGTGCAGGCTGGCGCCGCGGTGCCACGTCGGAATCATGATCATTTCCTCTGCTCTGGGGTTGGGCTCTCGGTGGTACTCGTCGCGTCTTCGGGTCGCTCCGGCCGCGGGGGCCCGCCGCCCGCGGCGGCCGGGGGGCCCCTGGGGGGTGCCGAGGTTTGGGGGGTACCCGCCCCCCCACGCACAGGGGCCGCGCGGCGCG
>NZ_JBHWDS010000031.1:0-4805 GCF_042734615.1 Kitasatospora sp. NPDC059646 | reverse complement strand
TTTCCCTCTGGTGGGTGGTTGGTGGTTGTGTTTTCGTGGGGGTTTTTGGGGGTCTCCCCGCCGGGGGGGCCGGCCCCCAGGGGGCGCCGGGGCCCGGCTTGTCAGGCAGTGATTTCCGGCTGCACCCGGCCCGCCTGCTCGGCGCGGCGCTCGGCGCGGTGGTCGCGGTAGCTGATGCAGTGGCGGCAGGTGGGGGCGGCGGCCTGGGTGGTGCGGTAGCGGGTGAGGCGGTTGTTCTGGTCCATGGTGCGGCACATCGGGTGCACGAGTCCGTGGTCGAGGCTGCGGTCGTAGGTGTGGATTTCGCCGCCGCCGAGGGCGATGCAGTGGCCGAACTCGGACTCGTCGGGCACGGGCTGCGAGGCGAGGTACTCGGTCCAGTCCTCTTGCATGGCAGCCTGGAACGCGCGGGCGTGGGCGCGGCCGGTGCCGCAGATTTCGGCGGCGCGGGCCAGGACGCGGGCGCGGCGGCGCACGGGCAGGGAGCGGAAGCTCATGGCCTGCAACCAGTGCTTCGGGGCGGCGAGGCCGAGGGGACCGGCGGGGAGGTTGGCCTCGGCGATGGCGTCGGCGGCCTCGTCGAGGGTGGCGAGGAACAGGTTCTTCGGGAGCTTGCCGGACCAGGCGGCGAGCGGGGGGCGGGAGAGGCGGGCGTGCGTCTCGTCGAAGACGACGCCGACGTGTTCGCGGCCCATCCACACGTTGTACTGCGACGGGTGGACGGTGTCGGGGACGACGACGAGTTCGCCCGGGCGGGCGGCGAGGACCTCGGCGGGCACCGGCTCCTCTTCGTCCCAGTCGGTCTCTTCCTCGGCGGCCGGGGCACCGGGCGCGGCGGCGGCCGGGGCGGTGTCGGCGAGGCGGGCCTCGAAGCGGGCCAGGAGATCGGCGGCGGTGGCCCGGCGGTGGTCGTAGTCGTCGAGGTCGGCGGCGGACAGGGCGCCAACGGCGGCGTGGGCGGCGACGAGCTCTGCGGGGGTGAGGTCCTCGGGGAGGGCGGTCTCGGCGTACTCGCCCGCCAGCCGCCACCGCTCCGTGTTGGTGAAGACGCGGCCGGTGTCGGCGGTGGTCTCGTCGCAGTTGTCCGCGACGCTGTCGAAGACGCGGGCGGCGTCGTGGCTGGTGTCGCCGAACACCGACAGGCGCAGGGCGGCGAGGCGCTCGGCCTCGGCGGCGGCCTTGGCGGCGGCGTCGGCGACGTCCTGCGGCACCGGCTTGCGCAGCTCGAACCAGGAGTTGGAGTGCACGCGGACGGTGTAGACCTCGGCGGTGTCGTCGGCGATCAGGCGGGCCGAGGGGGTGGCCAGGGCCTCCCAGGCGGCGGCGGCCTCGCACGGGACCATCTCGCTGGTGGCGCTGTCGTAGCGGCGGGCCTCGGTGTACTCGGCGCGGATCGCGGCGATCTTGCGGTGCGCGTTGCGGGCGACGGTGCGGGTCATCTGGGCTGCTCCTCGTGTTGGCCGGTGGCGCAGCGCAGACATTAGCGGAAGTTAGCCAACTTGCGCAATGACTGCGGGGCCGGCAGGTCGGCCGGCCCCGCAGCGCGGTCAGAACAGGGCGCCCTGCGCCTGGTGCACGGGCTCGGCGGCGCGGGCGCGGCGCCGGCCCGCGCCGGCGGAATCGTCCGTCCGGCCGTCCGGCTCGGCTTCCACCGGCCCCCCGGGGTCGATCGGGCCGGTCTTCTCGCAGGGGCACCGGCACCACCACAGGCACGGGGCGCCGTCCGGGCGCAGGATCAGCCGGGCGACGCTGCGCCCGCGGAGGTTGTCGATCGAGTCGAGGTTGTCGTCGGCGTCGGGGCGGCCCTTCTGCCGGTGGATGCACAGGTGGCACTGCCCGTTGAGGCAGTTCCAGCAGGTGCCGCGCTCGCAGAGCGACCAGCGCCGGAAACCGTTCGGGTACTTGGCCTCGATCACCTGGTAGTGACGGGGCCACACGTGCTCGCGCACCCACGCGCCCTCGGCCTCCGACATCGGCGAGGGGTTCGGCACGGGGTCCACGATGCCCATGATCAGCGCGCCGTGCAGGTTCAGCAGGCGCGCGCTGTTGACGCGGTCGATCTCCTCGGGGGTGAGGGTGCGCTGCGGCCGGCGGATGACGGGGCCGGCGGCGGGGTCCTGGTCCTGGTGGTGCTTCACGGTCGGTCCTCTCCGGCGGCCGGGCCGCCGCGGTCGTGGGTCCGGCCGCCGACGGCGGGTGCGTCGGCGGCCGGTGACGGGTGCTCAGGCGGCGGGCCGTTCGAGCGGGAGGGCGAGCCACTGGGCGACGGCGTCGGCGACGGCGTCGGTCTGCTGCGCGGGGTACGTCGTGCGGGCGGGCTCGGAGCCGGTGCGGTCGTCGACCACCAGGTGCCAGCGGTCGCCGGGGCGCGGCGCGCGGGTGACGGCGATCTCGTCGTCCCCCTCGCCGCGGAGGTAGAGGACGGCGTGCGGCTCGGCGGCCGTGTCGGGGGCGGACGGGTTGCCCTGGTCGTGCCCGACGACCAGCCACAGGCCCGGTTCGCCGCTCATGTACGCCTCGAAGTCCGCGTGGGCGGTGATGCCGCGCGCCGCGAGGGCGCGGACCATGGCGGCCTCCGCCGTCTCCTGGTCGGTGCCCGCGAACTCGGCGGCGGCCGGGGCGGCGGCCCAGGCGGCGGCGGCCTCGGCGACGGCGGCGAGCTGCTCGGCCGGGCGCGTGATCAGGTTCCGTTCGCCCTCGGGGCTTCCGCAGGCGATCACGCGCCAGCGGTCGCCGGGGCGCGGCGCGCGGGTGACGGTGATCTCGTCGCCGTCCTCGGCGAGGAACAGCACGAGGTAGGGCTCCGGGTCGTGCGGGTGGCGGACGACGAGCCAGGTGTTCCGCTCCCCGCCGATCATGCTCTCGTCGTCGTACTCGGCGGTGAGGCCGTGGGCGGCCAGGGCGGCGCGGAGGGCGGCCTCGGCGGTGAGGGTGCAGGGCGGGGCGGCGTCGGTCATCTCGGGTGGTCCTCCGGTCGGCGGGGCGGGCGGGTGTCGCGGGCGCGGCGGGGCCGCCGCGGTGGTCGCGGTCGTGGCTGCTGTCGGATCGGGTCCGGCTGCCCGCAGCGGGCCCGGCGGGTGCCGGGCCTGCTGCGAACGGTCGGTTACGCCCTCAGCGCGGCCGTGCTGATGAGCCGTCCGTCCGCGTCCTGGGTGAGGTAGGGGGCGATGATCGCGGGGATCGGTTCGGGGCGCGGGGTGGCCCAGGTCTTGAGGAACTGCTCGCCGATGTACTGGGTGTACGCCGGGGGGATGGCCTCGGTGAGCTCCTCGTGCACGTCGGTCCAGGTGATGTCCATCGCGGCCTGCATCTCGGCGACGGAGCCCTTTCCGCCGCCCTTGCCGTAGGCGGCGATGTAGGGGCCGTCCTGCCACACGCCGTGACGCCAGCCGCGCACCTTGCCCCGGTGCTTGGGGTGCGGCATCTGCACCGGCTCGTCGCCGAACCACTCGATCTCGAAGTGCCGGTGCCGCAGGACGCCGAGCCCGAAGGACTCGCCGCACAGCGTCAGGTCCTTCACCCACGGCACGCCGTACCACTTGCACAGCTCCCGCATGGCGGGGATGAGGTCGACGTACTCCCGCCCGGCGTTGGTGCCCTTGGTCAGGGCGGTGTGCGCCTGGCAGGGCGGGGAGGCGTGGACCAGGTGGAACTCCTGGCACAGCTCGCGCATCACGTCGAGCGCGTCGCCCTGGATGAACTCGAAGGGGTAGCGGGGGCGGGGGCGGATGTCCACGCCGACGACGTCGAACCCGGCGCGGTGGTAGCCCATGCCCGCGCCTCCGGCGCAGCAGAACAGGTCGAGGACTCGGGGGCGGCGGCGGGCGGCGGTCTGCATCGTGGCGGTTCCTCTCGGTCGGTGGCGGTACGAGAGGGACATTAGCGGAAGTTAGCTAACTTTCGCAAACACTCCTGCTCGCACCGCCCGACCAGCGGTCCCGTCAGCAGTACGTCGCGCCCTTGTACCGCCCTGCGATCTCGCGCGCGGCCTGCTCGACCACCTCCGGCATGTGGCGCAGCATGGTGTGTCCGGCGGGGAGGGTGCACCGGTCCTCGCCGTTGGGTCGGACGCTGACGGCCCATCGCGTCGCGGTACCGGTGGCGTCGTTGACGACGGTGTCGATCCGGTCGACGGACCAGGGCACACCGAGGGGCGAGGTGGACTCGATCACCATGCCGACGGTCACCGCGGCGCAGTCGATGCCGGTCCGCTCGGCGACGAGCTGCTCGAACGCCTTCTGTGCGGCGCGCCCGGCGCGGCTGAGCTTGCGGCCGGTGCCCTTGCAGGTGAAGCAGCGGCCGGCGCGGACGTGGCTGTACTGGCGGAACGACTTCTCGCCGGCGCAGCGGGTGCACGTCTCGGTGGCGAAGGTGAGGCGGTCGGTCGTCGGCATGGTCTCTCCCGTGGTCTGGCCGGCGGTACGACGAGAACTCTAGCGTAAGTTAGCTAACTTTCACTAGACGGCCGGCCGTTTCGCCGCCGGCCCCTCAGCCGACCGCGCGCAGCCCGGTGACGGTGACGGCCGGCGTCCAGCCCTCGCGCTGCTCGACGGTCAGCTCGTACGCGCCGGCGAGGGCCTGCGCCGCGGCGGCGACCATCACGGCGCGCCGGCCGTGGCGGGCGCGGTAGGCGTCGCCGCCGTCGCGGTCGTGGCCGGCGCTCCACCGGATCACCCACTGGCCCGGGGCGCCGCGGCGCACGTCCAGGCCGGCGCCGGCGTCGGGCGCGCCGTCGCGGGCGGAGGCGAGCGGCAGGCCGGCGCGGCGCAGCGCGGCGCGGAGGCCGGCGGTGGTCGGGCCGGCGG
>NZ_JBHWDS010000030.1:35853-88155 GCF_042734615.1 Kitasatospora sp. NPDC059646 | reverse complement strand
CCCGCACCCCGAGGGGTGCGGGCGGCTTCTTGCGGCGGCCGCTACCGTGCGGCGAGGGCGGCGGCCTCCGCGGCCATCTCGGCGACCAGGCCGGTGGTGTGCCGGCCGGCCCGGAAGCGCGGGTCGGCGAGGGTGCGGCGCAGGTAGCCGGTGGTGGTGCACACGCCGGGGCCCTCGATGCAGAATTCGGCGAGGGCCCGGTCGAGCCGGGCGACGGCCTGGTCGCGGTCGGGGGCCCAGGCGATGGTCTTGGCGAGCAGCGAGTCGTAGTCGGGGCCGATCGGCCAGCCGGGGTAGGCGTGCGTGTCGACCCGGACGAACGGGCCGCCGGGCGGGAAGAATTCGGTGAGCCGTCCGGGGGTGGGCAGGAAGCCGCGGTCGGGGTCCTCGGCGTTGATCCGGGCCTCGACGGCCACACCGCGCGGTTTGACGGCGTCCTGGCGGAGCGTCAGCGGTTCGCCGGCGGCGATGGTGAGCTGTTCGCGGACCAGGTCGATGCCGGTGACCATCTCGGTGACTGGGTGTTCGACCTGGAGGCGGCAGTTGACCTCCATCAGGTAGAACGAGCCGTCGGGGGCCAGCACGAATTCGAACGTGGCGGCGCCGACGTAGCCGACGGCGAGGGCGCCGCGGACGGCGGCGGCGCAGATGTCGCGGCGCAGCGGGTCGGGCAGGTTGGGGGCCGGGGATTCCTCGATGAGCTTCTGGTGGCGGCGCTGCACGGAGCAGTCGCGCTCGGCGAGGTGGACGGCGTTGCCGTGGGTGTCGCAGAGCACCTGGACCTCGATGTGCCGGGCGCCGTCGACGTAGCGTTCCAGGTAGAGCCGTTCGTCGCCGAAGACGGCGCGGGCGTGGGCGCGGGTCTCCTGGAAGGCGGTGGCCATGTCGGCGGGCTCCCGGACGACGGCCATGCCGCGTCCGCCGCCGCCGGCGACGGCCTTGAGGATGACGGGGTACCCGGTGCGGGCGGCGGTCTCGCGGGCCTCGCCGGGGCTGCGGACCGCGCCGACGGAGCCGGGCAGGACGGGCAGTCCGGCCTCGGCCATCATCCGCCGGGCCACGGACTTGTCGCCCAGCTGTTCCATGACGTGCGGGGGCGGGCCGATGAAGGTGAGGCCGTTGGCCTGGCAGATCTCGGCGAAGTCGGGGTCCTCGGAGAGGAATCCGTAGCCGGGGTGGACGGCTTCGGCACCGGTGAGCCGGGCGGCTTCGACGATGGACGGGATGTGCAGGTAGCTGGCCCGCGCGCCGGCCGGCCCGAGGTGGACGGCCCGGTCCGCGAAGCGGACCACCGCCGAGTCGCGGTCGGCGGTGGAGTACACGGCGACGGTGCGCAGGCCCATCTCCCGGCAGGTGCGGGCGATCCGCAGCGCGATCTCGCCGCGGTTGGCGATCAGCACGGTGGTGAACATGCGGTCCCCTTACGCGGGTTCGATGGCGATCAGCCGCTGCTGGAACTCCACGGCGGTGCCGTCGGGGGCCAGGATCTCCACCACCCGGCCGGCGACGTCGGCCTCGACGGGGCTCATCATCTTCATCACTTCGAGGATGCCGATCGGCTGGCCCGGGGTGACGGTGTCGCCGACCGAGATGAACGGCGGCGCGCCCGGTTCGGGCGCGTGGTAGAAGGTGCCGACCATCGGGGCGCAGACGTAGCGGTGGGGGTCTTCGGGTTCCTCCGGCGACGGCTCGGCGGCCGCGGTCCGGCCGGGCGTGGCGGGTCCGGCGGGCGTCGCGGGGGCGGTGTCCCATTCGACCTCGACGGCGGTGCCGAGGTGTTCGAGCCGGATCCGGCGGGGCGGCCGGGTGCCGGCCCGGACGAGTTCGGCGACGCTGCGGCACAGCTCGCCGAGGTCGGCGCCCTGCCCCGGACCGCCGCCCTGCTCGGGCCCGCCGCCGTGCTCCGGTGCTGCGGCCTGCTCGGGCGCCGCGGCGTGCTCCGGCCCCGTCGCGTGGTCGGCGCCGGCGGCGTGGTCGGGGCCGGTGGGTCCGTCGCCGGTGCGGGCGATCCGTCCGCGTTGCGGCTGGTGTTTCACCTCGACGGTCATGGCTGGCTCCAATCTGCCGCGGCGGGCCCGAGGTCGGTTCCGTAGCGGTGGAAGCGGGCCCGGCGTGCGGCGCGCAGCCGGTCCGGGTCCCAGGGGATCAGTTCGTGCAGGGCCTCGGTGACGGCGGCCTCCAGCAGGTCGGCCGCGGCGGCGTGGTCCTGGTGGGCTCCTTCGGGCGGTTCGGGGACGATGCCGTCCACCACGCCGAGGCTGAGCAGGTCGCCGGGGTGCAGGCGCAGCGAGGCGGCGGCGGCGGGTGCGGCCTGGGGGTCCTTCCACAGGATGGCGGCGCAGCCTTCGGGGCTGATCACCGAGTAGATGCCGTTGGCGCTGACCAGGACGCGGTCGGCGACGGCGAGCGCGAGGGCGCCGCCGCTGCCGCCCTCGCCGATCAGCACGGCGACGACGGGGACGGGCAGGCGGGCCATCAGCCGCAGGTTCTCGGCGATGGCGGCGGCCTGTCCGCCGATCTCGGCCTCCGGTCCCGGGTTGGCCCCGGGGGTGTCGATCAGGGTGACCACGGGCAGCCGGAGTTTCGCGGCGAGGCGCATCAGCCGGGCGGCTTTGCGGTAGCCGGAGGGCCGGGCCATGCCGAACCGGCGGCGCCGGCGTTCGCCGAGGTCGGGTCCGCCCTTGTGGTGGCCGATCAGGACGACGGGGGTGCCGGCCAGGTGGCCGGTGCCGGCGATGATGGCGGGGCAGTCCTCGGTGAGCCGGTCGCCGTGGAGTTCCTGGAAGTCGTCGACCAGGCGGCGGATGTAGTCGAGGGTGGTGGGCCGTTCGGGGTGGCGGGCGAGGCGGACGTTCTGCCAGGGGTCGCGGTCGACGAGTTCGTCGGCGGCGCGCAGGATGGCGGCGGGGTCGCCCGGGGGGCGGGGCCGGCTGGGGGGCCGCAGCCCGAGCAGCCGGCCGAGGACGGGGCGCAGGCCGACCCGGGGCACCACGTCGTCGACCAGGCCGTGGGCGAGCAGGAACTCGGCGGTCTGGAAGCCTTCGGGGAGTTTCTCCCCGGTGGTCTGTTCGATGACGCGGGGTCCGGCGAAGCCCATCCGGGCGCCGGGTTCGGCGAGGATGACGTCGGCGAGGGTGGCGAAGGAGGCGGCGACGCCGCCGTAGGTGGGGTCGGTGATCACCGAGACGGTGAGGATGCCGGCTTCGTCGAGTTCGGCCATGGCCTGCGCGGTCTTGGCCATCTGCATGAGCGACAGCACGCCTTCCTGCATCCGGGCGCCGCCGCTGGCGGTGACCAGGACGAGCGGGGCGCGGCGTTCCAGGGCGACGCGGGCGGCGTTCGTGATGAGCGCGCCGACGGCGACGCCGAGGCTGCCGCCGAGGAAGCGGAAGTCCATGACGGCGGCGACGCAGGGCTGGCCCTCGATCTGTCCCGCGGCGCACAACACGGCTTCGGTGAGGCCGGTGTCGGCGCGCGCCTCGTCGAGGCGGTCCTGGTAGGTGCGGCTGTCGACGAAGCGCAGCGGGTCGTGCACGGCGGGCACCGCTCCGATGGGTTCGGCGGTGCCCGGGTCGAGGAGTTGGGCGAGCCGCTGCTGGGCGGTGAGCCGCCCGTGGTGCCCGCATTCGGGGCACACCTGCAGGGCGCGTGCGAAGCGTTTGCCGTAGACCAGGGCGGCGCATCCCGCGCAGCGCACCCAGTCGGCCGTCTCGCTCTGTTCGGCCACGGCGGCTCTCCCTTCCCTGTGCTGGACAGGTGGTGGCGGGTTCAGCGGTCCCAGCGGTAGAACTCGTGCGCCATGGCGTCCTTGGGGCTGCGCCAGGTCGCCGGGTCGTAGGCGTCGACGTAGACGGCGAGCCGTTCGCTGACGTCGCGGAACTCGGGGTGCTCGGCGTACTTGGCGACTTCGGGGCCGGCGGGGCGCTCGGATTCGATCAGGTGCAGGTAGACGTCGCCGAACTGGAACAGGCTGCGGCCGCGGACGCCGATCAGGCCGGGCAGGGCGCCGCGGTCGGAGTCGGCGAAGACGCCGGCGATGTGGTCGGCGGTGCCGGGCTTCATGCGGGCGACGATCAGGGTGCGGTGCAGGTCGTTCACCGGGCCCCTCCGGCGCGGTGTTCGACCTTGGCGCGGATCAGTTCCATCTGGACCTTGGAGTTCTGGTTGATCCGGTCGGTCATCTGGAGGTCGTCGACGGGCGCGGTGGGCTTCATCGCGAAGTCCTGGATCCAGCGCATGCTGGTGCCCTGCGGCACCTCCTCGTACTCCCAGCGGATCTCCATGAACTCGAACGGGCCGGGTTCGACCCGGCGGGCCCGGACGGCCAGCTTGTCGCGGTCGGCCTCGCGCTCGGAGACCCAGCTCCACACCTGGCCGTTCTCGTCGGGGTGCATGGTGAGCCGGAACCGGACGAGTTGGCCCTGCCGGTCGAGGATCTCGACGGAGGCGTACTCGCTGAACAGCTGCGGCCACTGCTCCAGGTCGTTGGTGATGTCCCAGACCAGATCGAGGGGGGCGTTGATGACGATCGTGTTGTCGGTGTGTCCGGGCATCTCAGGCACCAGCCTTCACGGTGGAGTTGACGGTCTGCAGGAACTCGGCGACGGGCCGGCCGAGCAGGTCGGAGGAGTCGATGGAGACGCCGTAGCGGTTCTCCAGGTCGGCGAGGACGCCGAGGACGCCGAGCGAGTCGACGCCGAGGTCGAGGAACATGCAGCCGGGGTCGGCCAGCTGGTCGACGCTGACCTGGACGCCGGCCCGGGTCTTGATCAGGGTGGCGAGTTCCTCGTAGCTGATCTCGGGGTTCACGGTCTACTCCTTCAGGTTCGGGCCCGGCGAAGCAGCAGGGCGGTGTTGGAGCCCATCAGGCCGCGGCTGAGCACCAGGGCGGTGCGCAGTTCGACGGGCCGGGGGTGGCCGATGACCAGGTCGAGCCCGTACGGGCAGTCCTCGGTGTGCGGGGTGGGCGGGACCAGGCCCTGTTCGAGGGCGAGCACGGCGGCGGCCACGTCGAGCGCGGGGGCGCCGCAGTGGGCGCGGCCGAGGCCGGCCTTGGGGGCGGTGACGGGGACGCGTTCGGCGTGGTCGCCGAGCGCGTCGGCCAGGGCGAGGGCTTCGGCCCGGTCGGCCTCGGGGACGCCGAGGCCGTCGGCGAAGACCACGTCGACCTCGTCGGGGGCGCAGTGCGCCTCGGCGAGGGCGCCGCGGACGGCGTGGGCGAGTCCTTCGCGGCTGTCGGCCCAGCGGGCGGCGCCGGTGAAGGTGGCGGTGTGTCCGGCGATCAGGGCCCGGGCGCGGGCACCGCGCCGGCGGGCGGTCTCGGCGTCCTCGACGACGAACATGGCCCCGCCCTCGGCGGGCACGAAGCCGGCCGCGTCGGTGCCGAACGGCCGGTAGGCGCGGTCGGGGTCGTCGGTGGTGGACAGTCCGGGGTAGCCCAGCTGGCAGACCATCGAGTACGGGGCGATGGGGGCTTCGGCGGCGCCGGCCAGCACGGCGTCGGTGCCGCGGCCGACGGCGCGGGCGGCGTGCGCGAGGGCGTCCAGGCCGCCGGCCTCGTCGGAGGCGACGACGCCGCAGGGGCCCTTGAAGCCGCCGCGGATGGAGATCTGGCCGGTGGAGGCCGCGTAGAACCAGGCGATGGACTGGTAGGGGCCGACGTGGTGGGGTCCTTCCGCCCACAGGTGCTGGAGTTCGCGCTGGCCGAACTCGCCGCCGCCGGAGCCCGCCGCGGTGACCACGGCGACCTGGAACGGGTCGTCGGGGTGGGGCGTCAGGTCGGCGTCGGCCATGGCGAGTTCGGCGGCGGCCATCGCGAAGTGGGTGAACCGGTCGGTCTGCACCAGGTAGCGCGCCTCGACGTACGCCTCGGCGTCGAAGCCGCGCACCAGGCCGGCGATGCGCAGCGGGAGGTGTTCGCAGCCCTCGCGGTCGATCGGGGCGAGCGCGGAGCGGCCCTGGCAGAGCGCCTTCCAGTAGTCGTCGGCGCCGATGCCGTGCGGGGAGACCACGCCGACGCCGGTGATCACCGCGCTGCGGGTGGTGTTCATGCGGCCGTCTCCGCTCTGCTCAGCACCACTGCGGACTGGAAGCCGCCGAAGCCGCTGCCGACCGACAGCACGTGGCGCAGCGGCATGTCGCGGGCGGTGCGGGGGACGTAGTCGAGGTCGCACTCGGGGTCGCGTTCGGTGTAGTTGGCGGTCGGCGGGACCACGCCGTGGTGCAGGGCGAGGGTGCAGGCGACCAGTTCGATGGCGCCGATCGCGCCGAGGGAGTGCCCGACCATGGATTTGATGGAGCTCATCGGGGTGCGCCGGGCGTGCGCGCCGAGGGAGCGTTTGACGGCGGCGGTCTCGTGGCGGTCGTTCTGCTTGGTGCCGGAGCCGTGCGCGTTGACGTAGTCGACGGCGTCGCCGGGGAGTTTCGCGTGGGCGAGGGCGCGGTCGATGGCTTCGGACATCTCCACGCCCTCCTGGGTGAGTCCGGTCATGTGGTAGGCGTTGCCGAAGGTGGCGAAGCCGCCGAGTTCGGCGTAGACGCGGGCGCCGCGGCGCCGGGCGTGCTCCCACTCCTCCAGGACGACGACGGCGCCGCCCTCGCCGAGCACGAAGCCGTCGCGGCTCGCGTCGAAGGGGCGGGAGGCGTGTGCGGGGTCGTCGTTGCGGGCGGAGGTGGCCTTGATGGCGTCGAAGCAGGCGACGGTGATCGGGGAGATCGGCGAGTCGCAGGCTCCGGCGACGATCACGTCGGCGCGGCCCTCCTCGATGGCGAGGGCGGCGTAGCCGACGGCGTCCAGGCCGGAGGTGCAGCCGGTGGAGACGGTCTGCACCGGCCCGTGGGCGCCGATCCGTTCGGCGACCGCGGAGGCCAGCGTGGACGGGGAGAACGCCCGCTCCAGGTGCGGTTCGGCGGGCCGGTGGTCGACGGCCCAGTGGTCGCCGCGGCTGCTGACCAGCACGTAGTCGTGTTCGAGGCGGGTGGTGCCGCCGACCGCGGTGCCGAGCGAGACGCCGACCCGCCAGGGGTCCTCGCTCGCGGGGTCGAGGCCGGCGTCGGCGACCGCTTCGTCGGCGGCGACCAGCGCGAACTGCACGTAGCGGTCGTTGCGGGCGGTCTCGTCGGCGGTGAGGCCGTGCGCGGCGGGGTCGAAGTCGCATTCGGCGGCGATCCGGGAGCGGAAGCCCTCGGGGTCGAACAGGGTGATGCCGCGGGTGGCGGTGCGGCCGTCGGTGAGCAGTCGCCAGAACTGCGGGACGCCGATGCCGCCGGGGGCGACCACGCCGATGCCGGTCACCGCGACCCGGCGGTTCACGATGCCGCCCCGGCCGGTTCCGGCGGCCCCGGCTCGGCGGTGCTCTGCTCCTCGGTGTCGACGTGGCCGAGTTCGGGGCGGGGCGCGAGCGGGCCGAGGTGGAAGACCATCCGGGCCTGGCCGGGGCCGGTGTTGCGGAACCGGTGCCGCATCCCGATCGGGATCATCAGGCCCTGGTCGGGGCCCAGCGGCTGGGTCTTGCCGTCCAGGTCGACCTCGAGTTCGCCGGAGATCACGAACACGAACTCCTCGGAGTACGGGTGGTAGTGCTCGCCGATCCGCTCTCCGGGTTCGACGATGGCCACCCCCATGAATCCGCTGGTGGCGCCCACCGCCGTCGGGGTGAGCATGGCCCGCAGGTCGCCGCCGCGCTTGCGGTTCGGGGGCGCGTCGTCGACGTGGACGACTCGTGGCATCTCGGTGGTCACGGTGGACTTCCTCTCCGGCGTGGGGTCGGGTTCGTTGGGTCGGATGCGTTCGGGTGGCTCAGGCGTCGGCCGAGCTGCGGTCGGTGACCGGGGTCATCGCGCACTCGGCGAGCAGGTGGTGCAGGCCGTCGGTGCTGGGCACGGGGTGCTCGGCGGGGATGGCGGCGAGCTTGCCGAGGACGGCGGCGGCGCGCGGGCCGGCCACGCCGAGCGCGGTGGCGGGGTCGCTCGCCGGGTCGGTGAGCAGGTCGACCAGCCGGACCACCAGGTCCTCGTGCCGGTAGACGGTGGCGCGCACCAGCGGCGAGCCGGGGTCGGCGGCGGCGTGCTCGTCCTCGCCGGACAGCAGTTCGGCGAGTGCCGCGCCGCAGCCGGGGCGGACGGGGTACAGGTAGGCGTGCCGCTGCACCTGGCCGGCCTTCAGGGCGGCGTGGTGGTGGACGGCGGGCAGGGCGGCGCGCTGGAAGAAGTCGCGGGCGGACAGCGGGTCGTCCAGGTCGCGGTCCTCCTCCAGGTACGGGTTGATGGCCTCCTCGACGGCCCGCACCTCGGGCTGCCGGGCGACGTGCCGCAGGGCGGCGACCAGGTCGCCGGCCACTTCGACGCAGCGCACGATCCGGTTGCCGCGCATGAACAGCGAGGTGCGCAGCAGGCGGGTGGTGTCGTCGACGCGGGCCTGCGGGGAGCGGTAGCCGGCGAGCAGTTCGGCGGCCTTGGCCTCGGCGCCGGGCTTGACGGTGAAGCTGAGCGCGTGCCGCACCACGCCGTCCGGGCCGGGGCGGGGGGCCATCGGCACGCCCGGGTGGTGCTGGCCGGGGGCCAGCGGGGAGGCGGGGCTGTCGGTGGCGCGGTCGCCGCGGGTCTCGCGCAGCACGGTGTAGCGCAGCGAGTGGGTGTCGCGGACGCAGCCGTGCATGGGCTTGACCATTTGGCGGTGGGCGTCGCTGTCGACCCAGGCGAGGAACGGTTCGGCGCTCTCCCACTCGCTGGTGATCAGCCACCGGGACGGGTCGTCGATCGACTGGCAGAGCTGGTCGCTGACGTGGCCGGGGACGGCGGACACCTGGTAGCGCAGCAGTTCGTAGGCGTCCAGGAAGCGGTCCTGGGCGCCGTCGTGGACGTCGAGCATCAGGATGACGCGAAGCCGGCCCGCGGCGGGCCGGCCGGTGGTGGTCTCCTCGGTCGGGGAGAGCAGGGTCATGGCGGCGGATCCTGTCGTTGGTTCGCTGGGGCCCGCGGCCGACAAGTCGGGCGGCCTCAGGGGCCGTTCGGGTCGGCGGGGCGGGGCGTGGTTCGCACTCGATCGTCACGGGGGCGCGGGGCGGGCGCGAGAGTTCACGGCCATCCGGGCGACGCACCCTGCGTGTCCGGCGGCGGCGGGGGATGGATGGAGGGTCCGGCGTATCCAGCGCCCCGCACGGATGGAGCAGAGCTGATGAACACACAGATGGCGGACCGGGTTCCGGTCCTGGTGGTGGGCGGTTCCCTGGTGGGGCTGTCGGCGTCCCTCTTCCTCGGGCGGCTCGGCGTGCCGCACCTGCTGGTGGAGCGGCACGCCGAGACCTCCCGGCATCCGCGCGGGCGCGGCAACAACCTCCGCACCATGGAGCTGTTCCGCACCGCGGGCGTGGAGGAGGACATCCGGGCGGCGGCGTCGGTGCTCGCCGAGAACCACGGCATCCTGCAGGCCGAGACGCTGTCCGGCGGCGAGCAGGAGTGGCTGTTCCGGGAGATCGACCCCGGCGGGGGGCTGGCCAGATTCAGCCCGTCCTCGTGGTGCCTGTGCAGCCAGAACGACCTGGAGCCGGTGCTGCTGCGGCACGCCGCCCGGCGCGGCGACCTCCGCTTCAACACCGAGCTGACCTTCTTCGAGCAGGACGCCGACGGGGTGACGGCGCGTCTGCTGGACCGGGCCACCGGCGAGGAGCGCGAGGTGCGCGCCGACTACCTGGTCGCCGCGGACGGTCCGCGCAGCCCCGTCCGGGAGCGGCTCGGCATCGGGCAGTCCGGGCGCGGCGACCTGTTCCACAACGTCAGCGTCACCTTCCGGGCCAAGCGCCTCGCGGACGTGGTGGGCGACCGGCGGTTCATCGCCTGCTACCTGACCGACCCGGCCGGGGCGGGGGCGCTGCTGCCGGTCGACAACCGCGAGCAGTGGGTGTTCCACCTGCCCTGGCACCCGGAGCGCGGCGAGAGCGTCGAGGACTTCACCGACCTGCGCTGCACCGCGCACATCCGGGCCGCCGCCGGGGTGCCCGACCTGGAGGTGGAGATCACCGGCCGGGCGCCCTGGCACGCCGCCGAGCGGGTCGCGGACCGGTACGGCGCGGGCCGGGTGTTCCTGGTCGGGGACGCCGCGCACGAGATGCCGCCGACCGGCGCGTTCGGCTCGAACACCGGCATCCAGGACGCCCACAACCTGGCCTGGAAGCTCGCCGCGGTGCTGGCCGGCTGGGGCGGGCCCCGGCTGCTGGAGAGCTACGAGAGCGAGCGCCGGCCGGTCGCCGTGCAGACCGCGGCCCGGGCCGCGGCCCGCTCCGTCGAGCACCAGCACCCCGGCTTCGACGCGGCGCCGACCGTCGGACCGCGCACCAACGTGCTGGCGGTGGCGCTCGGCTACCGCTACCCGGAGGGGGCGCTGGTCGGCGCGGACGCCACCGCGGGCGTCGTCCCCGAGCGGTTCGCGGCCACCGGCGAGCCCGGCACCCGCGCCCCGCACCTGTGGCTGCGCGACGCCGCCGGGACGCGGCTGTCCACCCTCGACCTGTTCGACGGCGGGCCACTGCTGCTCGCCCCCGCCGAGGGCGGCGGCCACTGGCCGGCCGCCGTCCGGCTGGTCGCCGAGCGGACCGGCGTGCCGCTGCGCTGCCTGCTGGTCGGCGACGGCGGCGACCTGCTGCCGGAGCCGCCCGCCGACATCCCCTGGGGCGCCCGCCCCGCCGGCCCGGTCTCCCCCACCACCTGGCCGGAGGCGTACGGCCTGCACCCCGGCGGCGCGGCCCTGGTCCGCCCGGACGGCTTCGTCGGCTGGCGCGCCACCGGGGCCGTCGGCGATCCGGCCGCGGCGCTGCTGGTGGGCGTGCGCGGGGTGGCCGGCCTGGCCTGAACGCAGTCAGGGGCGCGGGGACTGCGCGAAGCGGAAGGCACCCGTCGGAAGGATCGCGGCGCGCAGTTCCCCGCGCCCCCGGTCGCACCCACGGACGATGTGACGTGGATCACTCCCCGTGGAGAACCTGCGCGCAGGCGCTCGCGTCTGGCAGGTGTGAGAGCACGCAGGAGAGCACTGGACGAGCTGGACGAGGAACGTCTGCTCCGCCTGGTCGCCAAGGGCGACCGCGGGGCGTTCGACGAGCTGTACCGCCGCACCGCCCCGTGGCTGGCGGTGCGGCTGCGCCGCCGCTGCGCCGACGAGCAGATCGTCGCCGAGGTCATGCAGGAGACCTTCCTCGCGGTGTGGCGCGCCGCCGGCGCGTTCGCGGGCAGCGCGGTGGGCGGCAGCGCCGTCGGCTGGCTCTGGACGATCGCCGCCCGCCGCCTGGTCGACGCCTTCCGCCGCCGCGCCCACCACGCCGAACCGCCTGCCGCCGCCGCGCAGTCGACGACGGTTCCGGCCGCCGAGGACGAGGCGCTGGCCGGCACCGTCGGCGGCGACGTCGGGAACGCACTGCGCCGCCTGGCCCCCGAACTGCGCGAGGTGCTGCAGGCCACCGTCCTCGACGGGCTGTCCGTCCGGGAGACCGCCGTGCTGCTCAGACTGCCCGAAGGCACGGTCAAGACCCGTGCCCGGCGGGCCCGGATCGCGATGCGGGAGGAACTGGCATGAGCGCGGAACACGCATCGGCCGGGCTGATCGGCGACTACCTGCGCGGCGGCGACGGCCTGCCCGCGGACACCGTCTGGGCGCTGGAGGCCCACCTGGAGAACTGCGCCCGCTGCCGGGACCTGCTCGCCGCGGCCCTGCCCGCCGCCGCTCCCGGCACCGCGGCGCTGGTCGACTCCGTCCACGCCGCGCTGCGGCCCCGGCTCGACGCGGCGGCGCCGGCCCCCGCACGGCGGCGCCGGCCGCGGTGGACGCCGGCCTGGGCGGCGCCGGCCCTGACGCCGTGGCTGCTGACCGCCGTCACCGTGGCGCTGCTGGCGCTGCTGCTGGACTCCGCCGGGCCGCCGGACCTGTTCGGGGAGGTGTCGCCGCTGCTGCTGGTGGCCCCCGTGCTGCCGCTGTGCGCGGCCGCCGCCGCCTGGTCGCCGGGCCTCGACCCGCTGCACGAGGCGGCCGCCGCCACCCCCCGGGCCGGGCTGCCGCTGCTGCTGCGGCGCGCCGCCGGCGCGCTGGCCGCGGTGCTGCCGGTGCTGCTGGCCGCCGGCCCGCTGACCGGGGCGATGACCGCCGCGCAGTGGCTGCTGCCCTCGCTGGCGTTCACCTCCGGCGCGCTCGCCCTGGGCAGCGTGATCGGCGTCGGCCGGGCCTCCGCCGTGCTGGTCGCCGTCTGGGCGGCCGCCGTCGCCGCACCCGTCTGGGCCACCGGCCGGCTGCCGTTCGTCCTGCGGCCCGCGCAACTGCCCGGCTGGGCGCTGCTGCTCGCGCTCACCGCCGCCACCGTCCTCGTCCGGCGCCGCGCCTACCCGGCGCCCCGCGTCTGACCGTCCGAAAGGAAAGCTCCGCATGCCACGCGCCATCAGCGCGGCCGCCGTCGCGCCCACGTCCTACGCCTGGCAGATCCGGGCCGCGGGCCTGAGCGTCCGCGCCGGACGCCGGAAACTGGCCGTCGACGGCCTCGACCTGACCCTGGGCACCGGCGCCCACGGCCTGCTCGGCCCCAACGGGGCGGGCAAGACCACCCTGATCCGCTCGCTGGCCACCGTGCTGCGCCCGGCCGGCGGCGAACTCGAACTGCTGGGCACCGCCGCCGGCGGCGGCGACCTGCGGGCGCTGCGCCGCCGGATCGGCTACCTGCCGCAGGACTTCGGCTACTACCGGCGCTTCACGGTCCGTGAATTCGTCGAGTACATGGCCTGGTTGAAGGAGGTCCCGAAGGCAGGGGCCGCCGACGCCGTCCAACGCGCGATCGAACGGGTCGGCCTGGCGGACCGCGCCGACCACCGGATGAAGACGCTCTCCGGCGGCATGGTGCGGCGGGCCGGCATCGCGCAGGCCATCGTCAACGACCCCGACCTGCTGCTGCTCGACGAGCCCACCGCCGGGCTCGACCCGGCCCAGCGGCTGCGCTTCCGCGAACTGCTGCAGGACCTCGGCCGGGACGCCTGCGTCGTGGTCTCCACCCACCTGGTGGAGGACGTCGCCGCCGCCTGCACCGACGTGGTGCTGTTCGCCGACGGCCGGCTCGTCTTCCAGGGCTCCCCCGACGACCTGGCCGCCGCCGGCGGCCCCGAACACCCGGGCGACAGCCCGCTGGAGCGCGGCTACTCGGCGCTGCTCCGCCACCGTGAGCAGCAAGGAGGCACCTGGTGAACGCGCGTGTCCTGCGCACCGAACTTCGGCGCTCGGCCGCCCCGTGGCCCGGGCTGCTGGTGCTCGGCGGCTCGCTGGCCGTCCTGTTCGCGATCGACGGCATCTGGTGGCGCGGCACGGCCGGCTGGACGGCGCAGTGGACGTCCATGGCGCTGTGGACCCGGTGGCTGCTGGGCTTCTGGTGGCCGCTGGTGGTCGGCGCCGGCGCCCTGTACGGCCTGCGCGACGCCCGCTCCGGGACGGCCGAACTGCTCGGCAGCGTGCCCCGCCCCGCCTGGCGGCGGGCCGCGCTGCCCGCCGCCGCGACGGCCGGGACGCTGGTCGTCGGCTTCGGCCTGGTGGTGGCCGTCGGCGGGGTGCAGGTGGCTGCCCGCGGCACGGCGCTGCCGGGCCTCGGCTGGCTGCCGATCTCGCTGGTCGCGGCGCTCGCCCTGGCGGCGGGCGGGCTGTTCGGCATGGGCGTGGCCCGGGCCGTGCCGTCGGTGCTGACCCCGCCCGCGTTGGTCGTGCTCGCGCTGCTGACGACGGGTCTGCTGCGGTCCGTCACCGACGGTGCGCTGCCGGGCAGCGTCGCGCCGAACCGGGTGGCGCTGCTGTCCCCGGTGACCGCCGATCCCCGCGAGGTGCTGCTCACCCTGGCCGGCTCCGTCCACCTCGGCCAGTCGCTGTGGCTGCTCGGCCTGGCCGGCACCGGCTTCGCCCTGCTGACCGCCACGGGCCGCCGGGCCCGGCTGCTGGCGCTGGTTCCGGTGCTGGCCGGCGCGGCCCTCGCCCTGGCGGTCCTGCCCGCCTCGCCGCGCGACACGTACGTCCTGGACCGGGCGGCCGCCGGGCCGCGCTGCGACGGCGCGGTGTGCGTGACCGCCGCGCACGGCGCCCGCCTGCCCGAACTCGCCGCCCGCGGCGGCGACGCGCTGCGCGTCCTGCGCGAGGCGCTCGGCGAGCGGGCCCCGCGCTCCGTCCGCGAGGACACCGCGCCGCGCGCGCTGGGCGATCCCCGGCCGGTCACCGCCGAGGCGGTGCTGGTCGACTTCGACGAGCGCCAGTTCGCGGACGCCCACGGCGACGGCCTGACCCGTGCCCTGGTCGCCCAGGGCCTCGTCCCGACCTGCCGGGCCCGCAGCGACCGCGAGGGCGGCTCGATCGAGGACGTCGCCGAGCAGAGCATCGCCGCCTCCTGGGCGCTCGGCGACCGCGCCCTGACCCCTCTCGAAGCGCCGGGCGCCGCCGCCTACGAGCGGCAGACCTGGGCGGACGCGGAGGCCGCCTGGACGGCGTTCGCGGCGGCTCCCGCGGCGGAGCAGCGGGCCCGGATCGCGGCCGTCCACGACGCCGCGCTGAGCTGCTCGACCGGCCGTCTGCTTCCGGTCCTGGCGGGAACGGTGACGCGGTGACCGGGCTCCTGCTGTACGCCCGCTCGCGGCGGGTGCCGCTGTCGGCGGCCGTGCTGGCGCTGACCGCGCTGGCGGTGTGGGCGCTGGCCGGCCGCGGCCGGACGGACCTGCCGCTCGCCGCGCTGGTCCTCACCGGCAACGTGGCGGCCGCGACGGTCGGCCTCGGCGGCCCGGACGTCGTGCTCGACCGCGCGGCGGCGATCCGCTGGGCGCCGCGCCGCGCCGCCCACGTGCTGCTGCTCGCCGCCGCCGCGGCGGCGGCCCTGCTCGCCGCCCGGGCCGCCGGCCCGCAGCCGGCCCCCTGGCCGGTGGTCGCCCGCGACAGCGCGGGCCTCGCGGGCCTCGCCGCCCTCGGCGCCGCCTGCTGGGGCGCGACGTACGCCTGGACGCTGCCGACGACCTGGCTCGCCGTCACGTTGTTCGCGCCGCCGCTGCCCGGCCGCCCGGGCGAGGTGGTCGGCTGGCTGGTGCAGCCCGCCGGGACCGGGGCGGCCGCGCTGACGGCGGGGGTGCTGCTGCTGGCCGGCACGACGCTGTACGCGGCGGCGGGCCCGCGGCCGTGAACGCCGGGAGCCCGGCCCGCCGGCTCAGGGCCGGACCGCCGCCAGCAGGGCGAGGAGGACGAAGCCGATCACCACGGCCAGGCTGAGCTGGAACGCGCCCGGGTAGTCGGCGGGGGTGCGGAGGTGGCCGAAGAAGGTCGCGCCGACGGTGGCGATGCCGGCGGCGGAGCCGATCCGCTGGGCGGTCTGGAGGACGCCGCCGGCGCTGCCGGCGCGGGCGACGGGGACTTCGGCGAGGGTGAGGGCCTGGTTCGGGGAGACCACCAGGCCGCTGCCGAGGCCGGCCAGCAGGAGCGGCAGGACGGTGGCCCAGCCGACGAACGGGCCGTTGAAGAGGTGGACGGCGAGCGCGGCGAGGGCCAGGCCGACGGCGACGGTGGCGAGGCCGAAGGCGATCAGCCGCCGGCCGTAGCGGACCACGATGCGTCCGCCGATGGTGGAGGCGACCGCCGAGGCGAGCGCGAACGGCGTGATGGCGAGGCCCGCGTACAGGGCGCTGTAGCCGCGGCCGGACTGCAGGTAGAGCGTGAAGACGAAGAAGACCGCGGTGAAGCCGGCGAAGTACAGCAGGGAGACCAGCGAGCCGGCGGTGAACGAGCGGGTGCGGAACAGCTCGGGGTGGACCAGGGGTTCGCGGTCGCGCGCGTAGCGGTGCTCCCAGGCGGCGAACGCGGTGAGCACCAGCGCGGAGCCGGCCAGCAGCAGCCATTTGCGGGCGTCGTGCCACTGGGCCTGGACCAGCGGGAGGAGGAGCAGGACGGTGCCGGCGCCGAGCAGCAGGACGCCGACCGGGTCGAAGTCGCGGCGGTCGCAGGTGTCGGGGGTGGGGGCGGGCAGCAGGCGGTGGGCGAACGGGAGGGCGGCCAGGCCGATCGGCAGGTTGACGTAGAACACCCATCGCCAGCCCTCCTCGGCGCCGAACGCGGCGATCAGCAGGCCGCCGAGCAGCGGGCCGACGGCGGTGGAGAAGCCGATGGTGGTGCCGAGCAGGCCGAACGCGCGGGCGCGTTCGCCGCCGCGGAACAGCTGCTGGATGAAGCCGGAGACCTGCGGGACGAGGAGTCCGCCGGACATGCCCTGGAGCAGCCGGGCGATCACCAGCCAGGCCTCGTCCTGGGCGGCGCCGGCGAGTGCGCTGGTGGCGGTGAACAGGGCGAGTCCGGTGAGGAAGACGGGGCGGCGGCCGACCGCGTCGCCGAGCCGTCCGGCGGGGACCAGCACGAGTCCGAACGCCAGCGAGTAGCCGGACAGCACCCACTGGAGGCCGGCTTCCGACATGTGCAGGCCGGTGCGGACGGACGGCAGCGCGACGTTGACGATCGACACGTCGAGCAGCGTCATGAACCCGGCGACCAGGCAGACCGCGAGCGCCCGCCAGCGGCGCACCTCGGTGGCCGCGCCGCCGGCTGTCGTGACCTCGGGCATTCGTTGCCGTCCTTCCGTCCGGCGTCCCAGTCTGGGCGGCGGGGAGGGCGCCGGGCGGGCGGCGCGCCGGGGTTGACGGCCGGTCGGCTGACGCCGGGTCTCCGGTCAGTCGTCGGAGGGCAGGTCGAGGACGAGCTGCCGGGCGTCGGCGAAGGCGGGCGGGGTGCCGGTGAGGTCGGCGAGGGTGGTGATCGCGACGGCGTCGACGTCGGTGAGCCAGTTGCTGGTCTTGGACTGGACGGTCACGGTCCGGGTCTGTTCGGTGCCGTCGCAGACCACCTGGCCGGGGTCGGTGCGGGTGGAGCCGAAGGCGATGGTGGCGGGGTCGTCGGGGTCGGTCTGCTCGACGGAGGTGGTGAGGGCGAGGGGGCCGTCGCCGGGGGCGCAGGTGTAGGTCAGGTCGACCTCGACCCGGCTGGGGATCTTCGGGTCGATGGCCATGCCGCTGATCGCGATGACGGTGGGGGCGTCGGCCGGGTCGGGGTCGCTGTCGGCCGCGGCGGCGGGCGCGAGGGCCAGGCCCAGGGCGAGCGCGGTCAGGGCGGCGGGGAGGTGGAGCTGCACGGCGGGGCCCTTTCGGACGGGGGAGGTTTCTCCGACTGTCCGTCAGCCCCGCTGCCCGGGCGAGCGGTCGCCGCCGTGCGGGTGTCGCTGCCGCGGGGGTGTCACCCGGGCCGGTAGGGCAGTTCGATCTCGGCCCAGACGACCTTGCCGTGCTTGGTGGGGCGGGTGCCCCAGCGGTGGGCGAGTTCGCTGACCAGGTGGATGCCGCGGCCGCCCTCGTCCTCCTCGGCGGAGCTGCGCAGCCGGGGCGGCTGGCCGCCGGCGTCGGAGACCTCCAGGGTGAGGGTGCGGTCGCGGAACAGTCGCAGCCGGCGGGGGGCGTCGGCGTGCAGCAGGGCGTTGGTGACGAGTTCGCTGACCACGAGTTCGGCGTAGTCGGTGAGGGTGGACAGGCCCCAGCTGTCGAGGGTGGCGCGGGTGAAGCGGCGGGCGCGGGCGGGCAGCGGGCCCTCGTTGGGGAGCAGCAGGGTGGCGATGCGGTCGGCCGGCACCGGGAGCACCCGGGCCATGATCATCGCGATGTCGTCCTCGGTGCCGTCGGTGACGAGGGCGGAGAGGGCGGCGTCGCAGCTCTCCTCCAGGGTGCGGCCGGGGGCGGCGAGGGTGCGGGCGAGCAGGTCGATGCCTTCGTCGATGTCGCGGCCGCGGCGTTCGACGAGGCCGTCGGTGTAGAGGGCGAAGGTGGAGCCGGCGGGCAGGGTGAACTCGGTGGACTCGAAGGCGCCGCCGCCGATGCCGAGCGGGACGCCGGGCGGCAGGTGCATGACGTGGGCGGTGCCGTCGGGGTCGACCCGGACGGGTGGGAGGTGGCCGGCGGAGGCGATCACCACGCTGCGGTCGACGGGGTCGTAGACGGCGCACACGCAGGTGGCGAACTGGCCGTCGCCGATCGCGGACGCGGTCTCGTCGAGGCGGCCGAGGACCTGTTCGGGCGGCAGGTCGAGGGTGGCCAGGGTGCGGGCGACGGTGCGCAGCTGGCCCATGGTGGCGGCGGCCCGGATGCCGTGGCCCATCACGTCGCCGACCACCAGGGCGACCCGTCCGCAGGACAGCGGGACCACGTCGAACCAGTCGCCGCCGACTTCGCTGACCACGCTGGACGGCAGGTAGCGGTGGGCGATCTCCAGGCCCAGGGTGCGGTGGATCTCCTGCGGGAGCAGGCTGCGCTGGAGGGTGAGGGCGGTCTCGCGTTCGCGCCGGTAGAGCCGGGCGTTGTCGATGGCGAGGGCGGTGCGGGCGACGAGCTCCTCGGCGAGCGAGACGTCGGCGGCGCTGAACGGGTCGGGGTTGCGGGTGCGGATGAACTCGGCGCCGCCGAGCACCATGCCGCGGGCGATCAGCGGCAGCAGCAGGTAGGAGTGGATGCCGGCGGCGATGCCGGGGGCGACCCGGTCCTCGCTGGGGACGATGCCGCGCAGCACCTCCTCGTCGACGTGCGGTTTGAGCAGCGGGCGGCCGCTGCGCAGGCACTGGGTGTAGGTGCGTTCGGCGCCGTACTCGGTGGTGCCGCCGACCTGGTCGGCGGCGCCGGTCAGGCTGGAGCCGTAGGCCTCTCCGACGGCGAGGGCGCGGACCTGGACGGGCTTGCCGGGCTGGATGGGGGCGGGCTCCTCGCCGCGGACGACGGGTTCGAGCAGGTCGACGGTGGCGAAGTCGGCGAACCGGGGGATGACGGCCTCGACCAGTTCCTCGGCGGTGCGCTGCAGGTCGAGGGTGGTGCCGATGCGGGCGCTGGCGGAGGCGAGCAGGGCGAGGCGCTCCTGGGCGCGGGCGGCGCGGGCCTCGGCCTGGAAGCGTTCGGTGACGTCGATGATGGAGGAGGAGACGCCGAGCACCTGGCCGGTGGAGTCCTCCAGCCGGAAGTAGGACGCGGACCAGGCCCGGTCGCGGCGCGGGTCGCCGGGGACGCGGCCGTGCGAGCGGGCGTCCACGACGGGTTTGCCGGTGGTGAGCACCTGCCGCATGACGGCTTCGATCTCGGCGGCGTTGATGCCGGGCAGCACGGTGGTGATCCGCCGGCCGAGGTGCTGTTCGACGGTGAGGCCGTTGATCCGGGCGAGGGCCTCGTTGAGGCGGACGAAGCGCAGGTCGGTGTCGTAGACGGCGAGGCCGATCGGCGACTGGTTGAAGAAGCCGTCGAAGACGGCCAGGTCGGATTCGACCTGGCGCAGGGCGTGCACGTCGGAGGCGGTGACCAGCAGCAGGGTGCGGCCGTCGGGCCCGGCGACGGGGTAGGTGTGGAACTCCAGTTCGGCGGTGGAGCCGTCGCGTCGGCGGACCGGATGGGTGCCGGACCAGCCGCGGCCGGCGAGGAGCTTGTCGAGCAGTCGCTCTCCGGCGTCCACGCCGTCGTCGGCCAGCAGCAGCCGGGCGGGGTGCTCGCCGAGGGCCTCCCGGGCGGTCCAGCCGGTGAGGGCCTCGGCCTCCTCGCTCCAGTGCAGGATGCGGCCGTCGTCCTGGACCAGCGCGGTGGCCAGCGGGACCAGGCGGTGCCCGGCCAGGCGCGCGGAAGCGGCGCCCGCCGCGTCCCGGCCGGGCGTGTGTTCGAATCCGTGCGTGCTCAGTTGGCCACCTGCCCGGTACCTTCCCCGGTTCTGCCGGTCGTTCCGGCTTCCACCAGACTGCATGGCCCGTCGCGCGCCTGCGACTGGTGGTCGTGCGGGCGATGTGACCGAAGGTGAGAGTGTCCTCGATGCGGGCCTTTCGGGGCAAGGGGAAGACGGTGATCTGCCGGTGGTCGTCGCCGGTCAGGGCGCTGCGGGGGCGCCTCCCCCGGCGAGGGCGGCGTCCAGCAGCCGGGACCACTGGCGGACGATGCCGGCCCGGCGCGGCCCGTCGTCGGTGAGCAGGTTCGCCAGCCCGAGGCCGCGGGCGAGGTCCAGCGTCGCCTGGACGGTCTCGCGGACGCCGGCGGCGCTCTCGTCGGCGCCGAGGCAGCCGACCGCGGCGCGGTGGGCCTCCCGGCCGACGTGGTTCTCCAGGCTGACGATGCGCTCGCGCAGCGGCTCCTCGGTGGCGGCGGCGACCCACAGGTGCAGGGCGGCCCGGAACAGCGGGCCGGTGTAGAGCCGGACGATCATCTCGACGACCGCCTCGGTGCGTTCCGGCCCGGGCGGCGGCAGTTCCCGGACGTGGGCCAGGACGGCGGCGAGGCGTTCGGCGGCGACGTGTTCGACGGCGGCGGTGAACAGGTCCTCGCGGGTGCGGAAGTGGTGCTGGGCGGCGCCGCGGGTGACGCCGGCCCGTTCCGCGACCACGGCGACGGTGGAGCCGTTCCAGCCGACGTCGGCCAGGCACTCCACCGCCGCCTCCAGCAGCCGGCGGCGGGTGGCGCGGCTGCGGTCCTGCTGGGGGGCGCGGGCGGCGGGGGTGCTGGTCGTCATCGGCGGCTCCTGCTCGCTGGGCGGTCTGCGCGGTCCGATCCTCGCAGACGCTCAGCGGCTCGCGGCGCGGGCCCGCAGTTCGCGGCGCAGGATCTTGCCGCTGGCGGACTTCGGGACGGCGTCCAGGAACTCCACCTCGCGCACCTTCTTGTAGGGGGCGACCCGGCGGGCCACGTACTCGATGACCTCCTGCTCGGCGAGTTCGCAGCCGAAGGCGGGCACCACGTACGCCTTGGGGCGTTCGGTGCCGTCGGCGTCGGTGACGCCGATCACGGCGGCGTCGGCGATGGACGGGTGGGTGAGCAGTAGGGCCTCGAGTTCGGCGGGGGCGACCTGGTAGCCCTTGTACTTGATGAGCTCCTTGACCCGGTCGACGACGTACAGGTAGCCGTCCTGGTCGACGTGGCCGACGTCGCCGGTGTGCAGCCAGCCGTCGGGGTCGATGGTGGCGGCGGTCTCGGAGTCGCGGCCGAAGTAGCCCTTCATCACCTGGGGGCCGCGGAACAGCAGTTCGCCGTCCTCGCCGGGGCCGAGGTCGCGGCGCGGCTCGTCGAAGGAGAGCACCCGCAGTTCGGTGCCGGGGACGAGGCGGCCGACGGTGCCGACGGGCGGGTGGGGCTCGTGCGGCGGGACGACGTGGGTGACCGGGGAGAGTTCGGTCATGCCGTAGCCCTGGAGCAGGTGCGGCAGGCCGAGGCGGCGGGCGCAGGCGGCGGCGAGTCCGGCGTCCAGCGGGGCGGCGGCACTGATCACGTAGCGGACCGAGGACAGGTCGAAGCGGTCCACCAGGGGGTGCTTGGCGAGGGCGAGGGCGATCGGCGGGGCCACGTACACGGCCTCGATGCGGTGGTCCTGAATGGCCGTCAGGAACTGCTCCAGGTCGAAGCGGGGCAGCACGACGACGGTGGAGCGGGCCCGCAGCGGGCGGTTGAGCAGGGCGGTGAGGCCGTAGATGTGGAAGAACGGGAGGACCGCCAGGACGCGTTCGCCGGGGGTGGTCTTCAGCAGGGCGTCGACCTGGGCGAGGTTGGTGGAGACCGACCGGTGGGTGAGCATCACGCCCTTGGGCAGGCCGGTGGTGCCGCTGGAGTACGGCAGCACGGCGAGGTCGGTGGCCGGGTCGAGGTCGGGTTCGGGTTCGGGGGCGTCGGTGGCGGCGAGGTCGGTCAGCGAGCGGTGGCCGTCGGCCCGGTCGCAGACGAAGACCTCGACGACCGGGTGTCCGGCGGCGGCCTCCAGCGCGACCGGCAGGAACGCGGCGACGGTGATGATCCAGCGGGCGCCGGAGTCGCGGAGCTGGCCGGCGAGTTCGCCGGCGGTGGCGAGCGAGCTGACCGGGGTGACGGTGGCGCCGGTGCGGGTGGTGCCGTAGAACGCCAGCGGGTAGGCGACCGAGTTGGGGCTGAACAGGGCCACCACCTCGCCCTTGCCGACGCCTGCCGCGGCCAGGCCGGCGGCGATCCGGCGGCTGCCCGCGTCCAGTTCGCGGTAGCTGACGGTCCGTCCGGTGAGGGCGTCGACCAGGGCGGGGCGGTCGGCGTGCTCGCCGGTGGCGCAGTCGCCGAGGACGGCGTCGTGGATGGGCCGGTCGAGCGGGGCGACGGTCGGGTAGTCGCTGTGGAACACCATGCGGGCCTCCGGGGCGGGCTCGGCGGTCGGGGTGGTGGCGCTGGACTTGTTCCTTCGCGGTGCGGCTGCGCTGTGCTGTTGCCGGTCGGTGGTGCGGTTGTGCGCTGCTGTGGCTCGGTGGTGCGTGCCGCTGGCCCAGGCTGCCCGGCCCGGGAGGGGCGCGGGCAGGGCGCGTGGCGGGCTTACGGGGTCGCGCGGCCGCGGTACTGGCGGTCGATCAGGTCGAGCAGCCGGGCGTGGGAGTCCGGGTCGGCGGCGGCCAGCAGGCCGCCCTCGCCGCTGTGCACGGGGCGGCCGCGCAGGTCGGTGACGGTGCAGCCGGCCGCCTCGCAGAGCGCCAGGCCGGCGGCGAAGTGCACGCTGTCGGCCAGCTGCCCGTCGGTGACGTACGCGGCCCGCCGGCCGGCGGCGACCCAGGCGACGGCCAGTGTGCTGGAGACCACCCGGGGCCGGAACGCGGCCTCGAAGTCGGGGTCGGTGAGCAGGTGGGCGGCGCGGAACGCGGCGGCGTTCGGGTACGGCGGGTCGAGGTTGAGGTCGACCAGGGCGGATTCGGCGGACGGGGCGAGCGGGGTGTCCTGGCCGTGGCGGCGGACGTACGCGTGCGCGCCGTCGGTCCAGAAGGTCTCCGCGGTGTACGGGTCGGAGGTGGCGGCGGCGACCGTCCGGCCGTGTTCGCGCAGGGCGACGTTGACGGCCACCAGGTGGGTGCCGACGGCGTAGTTGAGGGTGCCGCACAGCGGGTCGACCAGCCATCGCCGGTGGGCGTCGGCGGCGCCGGTGCGGCCGCTCTCTTCGGCGGTGAAGGCGTCGCCGGGGCGGGCGGCGCGCAGCAGGTCGAGGATGGCGGCCTCGGCGGCGAGGTCGGCGGCGGTGGCGAAGTCGCCGCCGCCCTTGTGGTGCTTCTCGGCGGTGGTCCAGGCGTGGGCGCGGACGGCTTCGGCGCCGGCCTCGGCGGCGCGGAGGGCGAGCGCGGCGTCGGTGTCCAGGTGCGGGGCGTCGTCGGGGTGGCCGTTCGACGCGTGCATGATCGTCATGGCGGGAGCGTAGCCTCCGGCACCGGTGCGGTCCGATGATCCGGCGAATCGGGTCGCGCACCGGCGCACGGAGACCTCCTGTCGGGGTGTCAGTAGGAGCGCGGCAGGCCCAGGGTGTGCTGGGCGACGTAGTTGAGGATCATCTCGCGGCTGACCGGGGCGACCCGGCCGACCCGGGTGGCGGTGATCAGCGCGGCGAGGCCGTACTCCTGGGTGAGGCCGTTGCCGCCGAGGGTCTGCACGGCCTGGTCGACGGCGCGGCAGGAGGCCTCGCCCGCCGCGTACTTGGCCATGTTGGCGGCCTCGCCGGCGGCCAGGTCGTCGCCCGCGTCGTAGAGGTGGGCGGCCTTCTGGGTCATCAGGCGGGCGAGTTCGACCTCGATGGCGCACTGGGCGAGCGGGTGGGCGATGCCCTGGTGGGCGCCGATCGGGCGGTCCCAGACGGTGCGGGTGCGGGCGTAGCCGACGGCGGTGTCGAGCGCGTAGCGGGCGATGCCGAGGGTGAACGCGGCGGTCATGATCCGCTCGGGGTTGAGGCCGGCGAACAGTTGCAGCAGGCCGGCGTCCTCGTCGCCGACCAGGGCGTCGGCGGGCAGCCGGACGTCGTCCAGGAACACCTGGAACTGCTGTTCGGGGGCGGTGAGTTCCATCGGGATGGGGCGGTACTCGAAGCCGGGGGTGTCGCGCGGGACGACGAACAGGGCGGGCTTGAGCTTTCCGGTGCGGGCGTCCTCGGTGCGGCCGACGAACAGGACGGCGTCGGCGTGGTCGATGCCGGAGACGAACACCTTGCGGCCGCTGAGCAGCCAGTCCCGGCCGTCGCGGCGGGCGACGGTGCCGATCCGGTGCGAGTTGGAGCCCGCGTCGGGTTCGGTGATGCCGAACGCCATCACGGTGCTGCCGTCGGCGAGGCCGGGCAGCCAGCGCCGCTTCTGCTCCTCGGTGCCGAACCGGGCGATGACGGTGCCGCAGATCGCGGGCGACACGATCAGCATCAGCAGCGGGCAGCCGGCCGCGCCCAACTCCTCCAGCACGACGGCGAGTTCGCTGATCCCCGCGCCCCCGCCGCCGTACTCGGCGGGCAGGTTGACGCCGAGGTAGCCCAACTTGGCGGCCTCGGACCAGAGTTCTTCGACGGGCTGGTGGGCGCGGGCCTTGCGCTGGAAGTACTCGCGGCCGTAGCGGCGGCCGAGCGCGGCGACGGCGTCGCGCAGGGCGCGGCGGTCCTCGGACTCGATCAGCGGGGAGGCGGGCAGGGCGGTGGTGCGCGGTGCGGACATCGGGGGTCCTTCCGGGCCGGGGGTGGTGGGGTGCGCGGGCGGTCCGTGGCGTCAGGAGGCGGTGACCACGGCGAGGACGGCGCCGGTCTCGACCTGTCGGCCGACGGTGACCGGGAGTTCGGCGAGGGTGCCGTCGGCGGGCGCGGTGACCTGGTGCTCCATCTTCATCGCCTCCAGCCACAGCAGCGGCTGGCCGGCGGTGACCTGCTGTCCGGGTTCGGCGGCGATCCGGACGACGGTGCCGGGCATCGGGGCGAGCAGCGTGCCGGGGGCCACCTGGGCGGCGGGGTCGGGGAACCGGTCGAGCACGGTCAGGGCGTGGTGCTCGGTCGGGCCGTCCACGTGGACCCGGTCGCCGTACCGGGCGATCCGGTAGCGGCGGCGCAGCGGTCCGACCGCGAGGTCGACGGACTCCGGTGTGCTGCCGAGGAGTTGGACGTCCGGGTGGTCCTCGGCCAGCAGACCGTCGCGGGTGAGGCGGTAGCGGACGTCGAGTTCGGCGCCGTCGGCGGTGCGGTAGCGCTTGTGCTGCGGCTGGGACGGCAGGTTGCGCCAGCCGGACGGGACGGCGCCGGTGCGGCGGGCGGCGGCGTCGGCGAGGGCCGCGGCGAGGGCGGCCAAGGGTGCGGACTTGGCGTCCTGGCCGAGGAGTTGGTCGGCGTGTTCGGTGAGGAAGGCGGTGTGCACGGCGCCGTCCAGGAAGGCGGGGTGACGCAGGGCGCGGACCAGCAGTTCGCGGTTGGTGGCGGGGCCGTGCAGGCGGGTGCGGGCGAGGGCGTCGGCGAGCCGGCGGGCGGCGGCGCGGCGGGTGGGGGCCCAGGCGACGAGCTTGGCGATCATCGGGTCGTAGTGGACGGTGATCCGGTCCTCGCCGCCGGTGCCGGTGCTGTCGCCGATGCCGGCGTCCAGGCGCAGGCCGGCGGGTGCCGGGTGGGTGCCGAACTCGACGTCCACGCCGGGGACTTCGAGCAGGTGGACGGTGCCGGTGGCGGGCTGCCAGTCGCGGGCGGGGTCCTCCGCGTACAGCCGGGCCTCGATCGCGCAGCCGTCGGTGGGCGGCGCGGCGGCGGGGAGTTTCTCGCCCTCGGCGACGGCGAGTTGGAGGGCGACCAGGTCGAGTCCGGTGACGGCTTCGGTGACCGGGTGTTCGACCTGGAGGCGGGTGTTCATCTCCAGGAAGGCGAGCCGCCCGTCGGGGGCGAGCAGGAACTCGGCGGTGCCGGCGCCGCGGTAGCCGATGGCGCGGGCGGCGGCGGTGGCGGCGGTGTGCAGGCGGGTGCGCAGGTCGGGGTCGAGGCCGGGTGCCGGGGCCTCCTCGATCACCTTCTGGTGGCGGCGCTGCAGCGAGCAGTCGCGGTCGCCGACGGCCCACACGGTGCCGTGCGCGTCGGCCAGCAGCTGGACCTCCAGGTGGCGGCCGGTGGGCAGGTAGGGCTCGCAGAACACCTCGTCGTCGCCGAACGCGGCGGCCGCCTCGGCCCGGGCGGCGGCCAGCGCGCCGGGCAGTTCGGCGAGGGTGCGCACCACGCGCATGCCGCGTCCGCCGCCGCCGGCCGCGGCCTTGACCAGCAGCGGCAGGTCGGCCTCGGTCGGCTCGGCGCCGACGGTGAGGACGGGGACGCCGGCGGCGGCCATCAGGCGTTTGGCGGCGGTCTTGGAGCCCATGGCGGCGATCGCGGCGGGCGGCGGGCCGACCCAGAGCAGCCCCGCGTCCTGCACGGCGCGCGCGAACTCGGCGTTCTCGGACAGGAATCCGTAGCCGGGGTGGACGGCGTCGGCGCCCGCGTCGAGGGCGGCGCGGATCAGCAGGTCGGCGCGCAGGTAGGTGTCGGCGGGTGCGGTGCCGGGCAGTCGGACGGCGGTGTCGGCCTCCCGGGTGTGCCGGGCGTCGGCGTCCGGGTCGGCGTACACGGCGACGGTGGCGATGCCGAGGGTGCGGCAGGTGCGGAAGATCCGGCGGGCGATCTCGCCGCGGTTGGCCACCAGCAGGGAGGTGATCATCCGTCAGTTCGCTTTCTTCGGTGGGCTGGTGCTACATCCGGAAGACGCCGTAGCCGCGGGCGCCCTCGACCGGTCCGCTGTGGATCGCGGAGAGGCAGATCCCGAGCACGGTCCGGGTGTCGCGCGGGTCGATCACCCCGTCGTCGTAGAGCCGGCCGGAGAGGAAGGCGGGCAGCGACTCGGCCTCGATCTGCTGCTCGACCACGGCGCGGATCGCGGCGTCGGCGTCCTCGTCGTACGGCTGGCCCTTGGCGGCGGCGGACTGGCGGGCCACGATCGAGAGCACGCCGGCCAGTTGCTGCGGGCCCATGACGGCGGACTTGGCGCTGGGCCAGGCGAACAGGAAGCGCGGGTCGTAGGCGCGCCCGCACATGCCGTAGTGCCCGGCGCCGTAGGAGGCGCCCATCAGGACCGAGATGTGCGGGACGGTGCTGTTCGACACCGCGTTGATCATCATCGCGCCGTGCTTGATGATGCCGCCCTGCTCGTAGTCCCGGCCGACCATGTAGCCGGTGGTGTTGTGCAGGAACAGCAGCGGCCGGTCGCGCTGGTTGGCGAGCTGGATGAACTGGGCGGCTTTCTGCGACTCCTGGCTGAACAGCACGCCCTGCGCGTTCGCCAGGACGCCGACCGGGTAGCCGTGGACGGTGGCCCAGCCGGTGGCCAGGCTGCTGCCGTACAGCGGTTTGAACTCGTCGAATTCGGAGCCGTCGGCGATCCGGGCGATCACCTCGCGCGGGTCGAACGGCGCCTTCAGGTCGCCGGGGACGATGCCCAGCAGCTCGTCCTCGTCGTACTTCGGCGGCTCGCACCAGGGGAAGGGCTGCGGGCCGGACTTGCGCCAGTGCAGGCGGTGCACGGCGCGGCGGGCCAGCCGCAGCGCGTCGGGCTCGTCGAGGGCGAGCTGGTCGGCGAGGCCGGAGGTGCGGGCGTGCATCGCGGCGCCGCCGAGGGACTCGTCGTCGGACTCCTCGCCGGTGGCCATCTTCACCAGCGGCGGCCCGCCGAGGAACACCTTGGCCCGCTCCTTGACCATGATCACGTGGTCGGACATGCCGGGCACGTACGCCCCGCCCGCCGTGGAGTTGCCGAACACCACGGCGACGGTGGGGATTCCGGCGGCCGAGAGCCTGGTGAGGTCGCGGAACAGCGCGCCGCCCGGGATGAAGATCTCCTTCTGGCTGGGCAGGTCCGCGCCGCCCGACTCCACCAGGTTGATCAGCGGCAGCCGGTTGCGCAGCGCGATCTCGTTGGCCCGCAGCGCCTTGCGCAGCGTCCACGGGTTCGACGAACCGCCGCGCACCGTGGGGTCGTTGGCGGTGATCACGCACTCGGTGCCGGCGACGGTGCCGATCCCGGTGACCAGCGAGGCGCCGACCGGGTAGTCGCTCCCCCAGGCGGCCAGCGGCGAGAGTTCCAGGAAGGCCGAGTCCGGGTCGAGCAGCAGCTCGATCCGTTCGCGGGCCAGCAGCTTGCCCCGACTGCGGTGCCGTTCCACGTACTTGGGCCCGCCGCCGGCCAGCGCCCTGGCGTGCTCGGCGTCCAGTGCGGCGAGTCGCTCCAGCATGGCGGCGCGGTTGGCGGTGTACTCGGCCGCGCCGGTGTCCAGCCGGCTGGGCAGTACGGTCACAGCAGTGCCTCCGGGATGTCGACGTGCCGGGAGCGCAGCCACTCCCCCAGCGCTTTGGCCTGCGGGTCGAACCGGGCCTGGGCGGCCACTCCTTCGCCGAGCAGGCCGCGGATGGTGAAGTTCACCGCGCGCAGGTTCGGCAGCAGGTGTCGTTCGATGGTCAACGGCGCTGTCTCCGGCAGGAGTTCGCGCAGCCGGTCGGTGGTGAGGGTGTGCGCGAGCCAGCGCCATCCGGCCTCGCTGCGGGCCCACACGCCGAGGTTGGCGTCACCGCCCTTGTCGCCGCTGCGGGCGCCGGCGACCAGGCCGAGCGGGGCCCGGCGGGTCGGGCCCCGGTCCGGCGCGGGAGGCAGTTGCGCCTCGCCCGGCGCGACGGGGTCCGCCGGCCGCGGCTCGGGCCGGACGGTGACGCGCCCGCCGCCCGGCAGGTGGGCCAGCTGCTCGATCTGCTTGGCGTCCAACTCCCGTGCTTCGAAGACGCCGTAGGGTGCGGCCGGGCCGGGCGGCGCGGTCAGGTGGAAGCCGGGGTAGCCGGCCAGGCCGAGTTCGACGGCGGCGGCGGTGAGGGCCCGGCCGACCTTGGCCTCCTGCGGGTCGCGGGCGGTGACGCGGAGCAGCGCAGCTGCGCGTTCCTCGGTGTCGGCGTCGGGGTGGTCGGTGCGGGCCAGGGTCCACCGCAGCTCGGCCGGCGGGTCGGTCAGGGCTCCGGTCAACTGCCGTTGCACGAAGGCCGCTTTGGCCTCGATGTCGAGTCCGGTGAGGACGAACACCAGCTCGTTGCGGTAGCCGCCGAGCCGGTTCAGGCCGACCTTGAGGGTGTCCGGCGGGGCCTCGCCGCGCACTCCGTCGATCCGCACCCGGTCGGGGCCGTCCTGAGTGAGCGTCACGGTGTCCAGCCGGGCGGTGACGTCGGGTCCCAGGTAGCGCGGTCCGCCGGTCTCGTAGAGGAGTTGGGCGGTGACGGTCTCGACGTTCACCACGCCGCCGGTGCCCGGGTGCTTGGTGATCACGCTGCTGCCGTCGGCGTGCAGTTCGGCGAGCGGGAAGCCCGGGTGGTCGAGGGCCTGGCCGTGCTCGGCGAAGAAGGCGTAGTTCCCGCCGGTGGCCTGTGCCCCGCACTCCAGTACGTGCCCGGCGACCACGGCCCCGGCGAGGGCGTCCAGGTCGGCGGGCGTCCACCCGTGGTGCGCGATGCCGGGCCCGGCGACCAGTGCGGCGTCGGTGACCCGGCCCGTCACCACGACGTCCGCCCCCGCGCGCAGGCACTCGGCGATGCCGAACGCCCCCAGGTACGCGTTGGCGGCCAGCAGCGGGCGGCGCGGGTCCTCGCCGGTCCAGCCGAACTCGGCGGCGCGGGGCAGCAGTTCGTCACCGGTGACGTGTCCGATCCGGGCCCGGACGCCCTGCCGGTCGGCGAGCTCGCCGAGCGCCTCGGCGAGGCGGGCCGGGTTGAGGCCGCCCGCGTTGACGACGATCCGCACGCCGCGGTCGACGGCTTCCGCGAGGCACTCCTCGGCCTGCCGCAGGAAGGTCCGCGCGTAGCCGAGGCGCGGGTCGCGCAGGCGGTCCCGGGCCAGGATCAGCATCGTCAACTCGGCCAGGTAGTCGCCGGTGAGGACGTCCAGCGGGCCGCCGGTCAGCATCTCGCGGAACGCCGCGAACCTGTCCCCGTAGAACCCCGAAGCATTGCCGATCCGCAGCACGGCACCTCCCCAACTCCCAGCCGACAACGCGCCGTTCGCCCCGGGCCGGGGCGTGCCGCGGATCGGGCCGCGACCGAGCCTGGCATCCGCCCGCCGACAAATCAAGCACGCGTGCTGGTTTTTCGCCGACACCCGACCGGCCGGCGGACCTTCGGCCGGCGGCTCTTGCCGGCCGGCGCCCTCAGCAGCAGCGGCCCTCCGCGGTGGCCGCGGCGAAGTCCCCGGCCGCCAGCGCCTTCACCGGGATCGTGAAGTACAGCGAGCCCGCGTCGCCCCAGCCCCAGCCGAGCTCGACGTCCTCGGCGAGTTGGAGCAGGTGGACCGCGGGGCCGTCGGCGTCACGGCTGGTGACCGCGGAGGCGTACGAGGTGTCCGGCCAGCCGAAGGCGCAGTGCCGGCCCGCGGTGTTGCCGTCGAGGTCGTCCAGTTCGGCCAGGATGAGCGAGGTCGCGCCCCAGTGGACGTCCGGGTCGAAGGCGACGTCGCCGTCCTCGACGTCCCAGCAGTCCGGCAGCATGGTCGACTCGGCGGCGTGGACCGGGCGGGCCGGGTAGCTCCTGGCCGGTGCGGGAGCCGCCGCCTCGACGGCGCGGGCCGGGTCGGCGGAGACCACCCGGTACATCAGCGGGCTGGACGTGTCGAGCCTCCGGTAGTCCTCGTACGGCAGGTCCGGGTCGAGGTGGAAGAAGTTCAGCAGGCCCGGGCGGGTGGGCAGTTCGCTGCCGAGCCAGGGGGCGAGGGCGTCGGTGTCGAGGACGGCGAGCGGGGACAGCGGGACGCCGTCGAGCTCCGGCCAGGGGGTGCCGGGTTCGAGCAGGGCGGGGCCGCCGAGCCGGCAGCGGCCGGTGGCCGGGGCGCCGTGCGCGGCGGGCTCCAGCCGGAAGCCGCGGCGGGCCATGGCCGCGAACTGCGGGCCGGCCCGATCCCCGAGGCGTTCGAGGCAGACGCGGGACAGTTCGGCGGGGTCGGCGAATTCCATGCGGGCATCGTCCCAGCCGCCGCCGACGGCCGGAGAAGTCGGCGCCGCCGTCGGCCTCCGGCGGGAGCCGTCCTCCGGTTCGCCCCCGGGACGGTCACCAGGTGTGCCAAGCTGGTTGCCGAACGTGAGCATCCCGGGGTCACGGTCGCCCGCCGATCGGTCGGGTGCGTCGTCGCGGTGGAGGAACGATGGTCGGCGGAACGGTACTTGAGCGGTTCGTGGGCGCGGTGAACGCCAAGGACCGTGCGGGCATGGCCGATTGCCTGGCCGAGGAGGTCCACCACGAGGAGCCCGCGCTGGGCTGGGACCTGCACGGGCGGGACGAGGTCCTGGCCACCATGGAGACCGGCCTCGCCTCGGTCGACAGCGTCATGGCGGTCGAGGAGGTCATCGTCGCCGGCGACCGCGAGGTCCTCGCCTACCGGGCGACGGCGACCGTCCTGGAGTCGTTGCACGGCGGCTGGCCCGCCGGGACGGTCGGGCGGACGTTCGTCGTCCGCGGGGTCGCCGTCGCGCGGATCGACGAGGACGGGCGGATCGGCCACGTCGTCTTCCACTACGACCTGGCCGGGATCCTCGCGCAGCTGGGCGTCCTGTCCGTCGCCGCCTGAAGGCCCCCGCCCGCCACAGATCGGAGCACCTGGTGAACCTGGCACGCCACCGTACCGGAACGGCCGCCGGCCACGCCGTGGTGCTGGGCGCGGGCATCGCCGGCCTGTGCGCCGCCCGGGCCCTGTCCGAGGTGTTCGACCGGGTCACCCTGGTCGAACGGGACACCCTCGCCGGCGACGGCGCTCCCCGGCGCGGCGTCCCGCAGGGCGCGCACGTGCACTCGCTGACGGTCCGTGGGGCGGCCGTCCTGGAGGAGTTCTTCCCCGGCTTCGTCGACCGGCTCGCCGCCGACGGCGCCGCGGTCGTCACCGCGCTGAGCGAGGTCGAGATCGTGTTCTTCGGCTCCCTGCTGCACAAGGTGCCCGTGGGCACGGTGCTCCAGGCCGGCCGCCCGTTCCTGGAGGACCGGCTGCGGGAAGCGGTCCGCGCGGTCCCCCGCATCACCGTGCTGGACGGCCGGGAGGCGATCGCCCCGCTCGCCACGACCGGCAACGACCGGGTGGTGGGCGTCCGGCTGGCCCGCCCGGGCCTGCCCGGGTCCACCGAGGACGTGGACGCCGACCTCGTCGTGGACGCCATGGGACGGGCCGGCCGCGGCGCGGCCTGGCTCGAAGCCCTGGGCTACCGGAAGCCCGCCGAGCAGCGCCTGCGCGTGGACGTCGCCTACGCGAGCCGCCGCTACCTGGTCCCGCCGGGCGCCGCCGGCCCCGACCACGCCCTGCTCGTCGGCGCCACCCCCGCGCGCCCCCGCGGCCTGGTCCTCACCCGGCAGGAGAACGACCTCTGGGTGCTCTCGCTGTACGGCTTCGGCCGCCCCGACCACCCGCCCACCGAGCCGGGCGAATTCCTGCGCTTCGCAGCGGAGTTGGCGTCCGGCCCGATCTGGGAGGCGCTCCGGCGGGCCGAACCGGTCACCGACGTCGCCGCGTTCGGGTACCCCCACTCGCTGCGCCGGCACTACCACCGGCTGCGGCGCCTGCCGGACGGGCTGATCTCCACCGGCGACGCGATCTGCAGCCTCAACCCGATCTACGGGGCGGGCATGACGGTCGCCGCGCTGCAGGCCGCCGCCCTGCGCGAGTGCCTCGCCGACGGCACCCGGGACCTGCCCCGGCGCTTCTACCGGTCCGCGGCGAAGGCACTGCGACTGCCCTGGCTGTTCTCCACCCTGGCCGACCGGTCCATGCCCCAGGTCCCCGGCACCCGGCCGGCGTTCGCGGCCCTGCTGGGGAAGTCCTTCCGGGCGACGATGCGGGCCGCCGCGACCGACCCCGAGGTCGCCGCCGCGGTCTGGAACGCCGTGAGCCTCACCGCCTCCCCCGCGGCGCTGGCCCGGCCGCGCGTCGTCGCCGCGACGCTGCGCAACTGGCCGCGCGGCTCGGAGAGGTGATGTTCCGTCGGTCCTGCGTGGATGTCCGCCGGTTTCGCCGCGGTCTCGGGCATGCTGGGCCTGCTGAGCGACGACGACCCGGGTGGAGAGCGCATGTCGAACATTCCTGCTGGTCTGCGGTTCGCCGAGTCCCACGAATGGGCCCGGCCGGAGGCCGACGGCACGGTGACGGTCGGAATCAGCGACCACGCCCAACGCGCGCTGGGCGACGTGGTGTTCGTCGAGCTGGCCGAGGTCGGCAAGGTCCTCGCGGCGGGCGATCCGGCGGGCGTCGTCGAGTCGGTCAAGGCCGCGTCGGACTACTACGCGCCGGTCGGCGGCGAGGTGGTCGCCGTCAACGAGGAGCTGAACGACAGCCCGGAACTCCTCAACGAGGACCCCTACGACGCCTGGATCCTCAGGCTGCGGCCGTCCGACACGTCCGAACTCGACAAGCTCCTCGACGCCGCCGGCTACCGGGCCGTCATCGGCGAGTAGCACCCGGACCGCGGCTTCGTCCGGTCCGGTCGACCGTCCCCGGGGGCAGTCGGGCAGACTCTCCCGCATGGGAACGGATCTGACGGTGCGTCGGGCGGGCGTCGAGGATGCGCGGGTGCTGGCCGAGTTGCGGTGGGCGTTCAAGCGGGAGGACCACGAGGGGCCGGTGCCGGCGGAGCGGCCGGTGGCGGAGGCGGAGGAGTGGTTGCGGAAGCGGCTCCGGGGCGGCCCCTGGCGCGCGTGGGTGGCGGAGCGTGACGGCGCGGTCTGCGGGCACGTGTTCCTCCACCTGGTGGAGCGGGTGCCGGAGCCGTTCGCGGACAACGATCCGCTGGGGTACGTGACCAACTTCTACGTCGCGCCGCCGTTCCGGAACCGGGGCGCCGGCGCGGCGCTGCTCGCGGCCGTCGACGGGTACGCGAAGGGCGCGGGGCTGAACACGCTGATCGTCTGGCCGTCGGAACGCAGCGCCCCGCTCTACCGCCGCGCCGGGTTCCGGGCCCCGGAGGAGCTGTTGGAGCGTCCGGTGAGCCCGTAGCGTTGGCCCGGTGACCAGTGACCTGCCCTCCGCCCCCGTCGTGATCGACCACGACCCGTCGTGGCCGGCGCGCGCCGCCGCCCTCGTCGACGAGCTCCGTTCGGATCTCTCGCCGCTGCCGCTGTACGTCGAGCACATCGGCAGCACCGCGATCCCGGGGATGGCGGCGAAGCCGGTGTTCGACCTGCAGATCACCGTGACGGACCTGCACGAGGCGGAGTGCGCGTTCGACCGGCCGCTGGCGGAGAAGGGGTTCCGGCGGTCGGTGTACCGGCACGACCACGTCCCGGCGGGCGTCGCGGACGACCGCGAGCGGTGGGTGAAGCGGCTGTGGACGCGGCGCGGACCGGCGGGCGCGGACTGCAACCTGCACGTACGGCTGCTCGGTTCGCCGAACGAGCGGCTGGCGCTGCTGTTCCGCGACTGGTTCCGGGCGCACCCCGAGGCGGTGCCCGGCTACGGCCGGTTCAAGTCGGTGCTCGCCGGCGCCGTCCAGGACGTCGACACCTACGCGGACGTCAAGGATCCGGTGGTCGATCTCGTCGTCACGGTCGCCGAGGCGTGGGCCGCGTCAACCGGGTGGACGCCGCACGCCGGGGCCGACTGACCTGCCCGCAGCCCCGTCCACCGTGCCCGTCCGGGCAGTTGCTGCCTGACCGGAACGCCGACGCGTCCGCACCCGCTTCGAGCCCGCCTTCGCCCGCGCGGGGCGCCGCAGGTCTCCGGGACCGCCGGCGGAAGAACGACGGCCTGCGCCACGTGGTGCAGAGCGTGATCCTGCCTGGCCTGCCGCTACCGTCTGCAGTGGCCCTCAGTACCTCGGGCCGCCGCCCCGGTTCTGGCTCACGCCGCTGGCGAGGTACAGGTTCCCGTCCGAGTCCAGGATCGCGATGACCGTCTTCGTGGTGCCGTGGCAGTCCACCTCCAGGTTGGTGTTGATGGACAGCTCGATGCTCCGGGGCAGAGTGTGCGAGGACGACGATTCCCTGGAGGGTGGCTGCTTTTGGTCCTGGGTGGCCTGATCCGTGCCGGCGGCTCTTCGTGCCCCGCCGGCGGACGAGGCTGCGGGCCCCGGGCCTCCCGGTCCCACGTCAGGCGTGCTGCCCGGTTGCACCGTCCGGCACTGCGGATGGGCGGCTACCGCAAGAGGGAGGTTCTGACTCCGGTGGGAGCACGGAGAACGCCGACCCGACCGGCTGTTGCTCGTCCGACGGCGCGGCATCGCCGTCCGCTGCGCGAAGACCGCCGCCACCACCGGGCCGGACTCCGCCTCGCCGGAATCCTCCTCCGGTCCGCCCGCCGATCCGAACGGAACTGCCCGGCCGCCGTGTCGTCTCGGTGCGGACGGGCGGGACGGGGCCAGGCTGGCGGCCATGACCCTCAGCACGCCCCGCACCGCGCCGCTCACCGCCCCGCTGCTCGCGGCCGTGCTGCTCACCGCCTGCGCGGCGACGGTGCCGGCGTCCGGGGCGGGTCCCGCCGGCGCGACCGTCTCCGCGGCGGCCACCGGGGGCCCGGCCGCGACCGCGGCCTTCCGGCGGCTGGAGCAGCGGTTCGGCACCCGTCTGGGCGTGTACGTGCGGGACACCGGCTCCGGCCGGGAGGTCGCCCACCGGGCGGACGAGCGGTTCGCGTTCGCCTCCGCGTCCAAGGCCCTGGCCGGCGGTGCGCTGCTGCGCCGCGTCTTCGATGCCGACCTGGAGCGGGTGGTGACGTACCGTCAGCAGGACGTGCTGGCGTGGGCGCCGGTCACCTCTCAGCACGTGGCCACCGTGATGACGCTGCGCGACCTGCTGGCCGCCTCCCTGGACCACAGCGACAACACCGCGGCCGACCTCGTCACGGCCGAGGTCGGCGGCCCGGCGGCCGTGCAACAGGCCCTGCGCGAGCTCGGCGATGCCACCACCGACGTCAGCCGCACCGAGCCGGCCCTCGACGAGGCCGTCCCCGCGACCGGCGGGACACCAGCACGCCCAGCGTCCTCGCGGACGACCTGCGGCAGTACGTCCTCGGCGACGTCCTGCCGCCCGCGCGGCGGCAGTTGCTCACCGACCTGGTGCTCGCCAACACCACCGGCGGCCGGTACGTCCGGGCGGGCGTGCCCGCCGGGTGGAAGGTCGCCGACCGGACCGGAAACGGCGGCTGCGGCACCCGCAACGACATCGCCGTCGCCTGGCCGGGCGGCGGCCGCAGGCCGCTGGTCGTCGCCGTCCTCCCCGACCGCGGCCGATCGGACGCCGCCTCGGACGACGCCCTGCTCGCCGAGGCCACGAGGGCCGCCCTCGAAGCGCTCGACGGGCCGTCCGCCTGACGTTCCCTCAACCCGCCGGAGGACGTGTCCCCGGCGCGACGGCCGGGCCGGTCAGTCGAGGCAGAACTCGTTGCCCTCGACGTCCTGCATGACCTGGCAGGACTCGTTGTGTTCGTCGGCGAGGAGTAGTGGGCCGCGGGTGGCGCCGAGGGCGACGAGGCGGGTGCACTCGGCTTCGAGGGCCGCGAGGCGCTCCGCGCCGACCAGGCCGGTGCCGACCCGGATGTCGAGGTGGACGCGGTTCTTGACGACCTTTCCCTCGGGGACGCGCTGGAAGTACATGCGCGGGCCGACGCCCTCGGGGTCGGCGGCCGTGAACCAGGCGCCGCGCTCCTCGGGGGCCAGCGACTCGGTGTACGCCTCCCAGGTGTCGAACTCCGCGGGCGGCTGCGGGGGAACGTACCCGAGCGCCTCGCACCAGAAGCGACCGACCCGCTCCGGCTCGGCGCAGTCGAAGGTGACCTGGAACTTCTTGACCGATGGCATCGCGCCACGATAGCAAAGTGAATCTTGGCCGCCAGGGAATTTGTTCGACGGCCCGGCGGAACGGGGCGGCGTGCACCCGTGGGACGTCGGCCCGCGCGCGCCGGAGCTCCGGCGGCCGGAACCGCCGCCGGGTCGCGGGCCCGCGGACCACGGCGGAGAGGGTCGGCGACCGCACCGGCCCGGCCCGGCTGCGCGCCCACGCCGCCGACCCGGACGGCGGGTCGGAGGCGCAGCTGCGTCGGAGGCGTCACCTGCGCGGCCACCTGCTCCGGCTGGTCGAGGGCCGCGAGCCGGGACCGGGCGCGCCGCTGCCGCGGGCTCCGACGCGGCTGGCCGGAGCCCGCCTGTCGGCGGGGCGTGTGATGCTGCGCCGCATGGGAGCACTGTTCGGCTACTTCGCCGCTGCTGACGATGACGACGCCCTGCGGGCGGTCGTCCGGGACGACGAGCTCTTCGGGGCGGAGTACGACGAGACGGTGGTGAAGGGACTGGATCCGCTGCTGGCGCTCGGCCGCGCCGAGGAGTTGCTGACGGGGCGGTCGGCCCTCGAACTCCGGGCGGATCCGCGCTGCGGGGGCCTGGTCGGGACCGCCGAGGACGGCGAGGTGCTGGTGCTCTCGCTGTCGGACGCGCTCCGGGACGCCGCCGCGCGCAGCGCGGAGGACACGCTGTCCGGGGTCGCGGCGCGCTGGGCGGCGACCGAAGGGCTGTTCCACGATCCGGCGGATCCGGAGCACCTCGTCGAGTTCCTCCGGGAGTTGGCCGCACTCGCGTCGCGGGCGACGGCCCGGGGCGCGCGGCTGTACTGCTGGGTCTGCCCGTGACGCGGCGGCGGGTAGGGTCGCGTCCCATGACGGTCGATGCGGTGTTGCGCGGTGCGGTCGCCTTCCCGGGCGGGCGCGATGTGGTCATCGGGTTCGGGTTCGAGGGGCGCGGCGGCGCCCGCCGGGTGCTGCGGCGGGACGGGGACCGGCTCTCGGTGTTCGAGCTGGACGCGGTGTTCGACGGCCGGACGGAGCCGTTCGCCGACTTCCCGGTGCCGTGGCCGGGTTGGACGTACGGAGCGCATTCGACCAGCCCGGACGGCGGGTTCGCGGCGTTCTCGGGACAGCGCGCGGTCCGGGCCGTGAACCGTGACGGCACGACCCGGTGGGAGTACCGGCACTCCTGCTGGGGCCCGCTGGTGGGCCATCCGCACAGCGGCGACGAGCAGGAGGTGTGCGAGGGCTCCGAGCACGGCTCCTGCCGGGTCTCGGACGACGGCCGCGTGGTGTGGGCGCACGTCCCGGTGACCGGCCCCGAGGACGGGGACTACGCCGAGGCGTGGGTGGTGCTGGACGCCGACGACGGCCGGGAGTTGGCCCGGGTGGACCTGGAGTGCGTCGCCGCCGGCTCGCACCAACTGTCGCACCCGGACGGCGGCCACCTGGGCCTGTGCGTCGGGATGGGCCAGGACGGCATCGGCCTGTACTGGGCCCGCTGGGACGGCTCGCGCCTGCACGACGTCCGGCTGGAGGAGGACGGCGAGCGCATCCTGACGGACGTCCATCCGGACCGCGCCGCGTACCTGACGGTCCAGCACGACGGCTGGGACGTCCAGCTCCACGCCCTCGACGGGACGCTCCTGGCCGAGGGCGCCCCGCTGCCGTCCGCCGACCCGGACGAACCCGCCTGCTGGGACTGGTACTGCGGCTTCGTCGACCCGCACACCGTCCTCGCCTCCACCCTGGACTGCGACGACGACCACGGCGCCCACTGGCTCCTCGACGCCGCCACCCTCACCCCCCGCACCACCGTCGGCTACCCCGCCGGCCGCACCCCGGGCTACGCCCGCCCCCTCGGCGACGGCACCTGGCTGACCTTCGACCACCGGACCTCCCTCCTCCAACGCTGGTCGGCCGCGAAGGAGCGCTGACCTCCCACCGGCCTGTCGGGGGCCGGTGGCATGCTCCGCCCCATGCTTCGGATGACGACGGAACGCGGGCTGTCGCTGCGCGACCCGGGCCCGGGGACACTGGGCCGGCAGGTGGCGCACCTGCGGTGCGGCGATCCGTTCCGGCCCGGACGAGCACTGTCGGACCGTCACGGACTCCGCCGCGGCCGTGGTGGGCGCGCTGGTGGGCTGGTCTGACGGCCTGGCGGCGGAACTTCGACTGGACCTGCATCGGCCACTGGTTCGCGTCCTCGCCCCCGGCCGGCGACTGAGGTCAGAGCAGCCAGAGGCCGAGGCCGGTGACGAGGATGCCGGTGGCGATCAGCAGGGGGCCCAGGAGGTGGTCGCGGGGGCGGTCGGTGCCGGGGCGGATGCGGACGGTGGAGACCAGGCCGAGGCCGGCGAGCAGGGCGCCGAGCGGGGTCAGGATCACCCACAGCGCGGGCGCGACCGTGTGGCCGGAGATCATCGGGCCGTCGGCCGGGCGGCAGGTCGGGGGCGCTCGCCGGGCGCGGACGGGGTGTGGGGTGCGGCCATGATGGGGGGTCCTCCTGCGGTAGTCCGCACGACGCTACCCGGGCCTGCAACAAGACTCCGCCACGGATTGGCAAAGCCTTCACCGCGACCCGCCCGCGGGCGGTCGGGGAGGCGTTCTTGACGGGTCGTCAGCCAAAACCGGCCCTTGACGGCCGATGTTCCGTTCCCAGCGAACGTCCAGGAAACTCCCGGGTCGCTCGGAGGGGGATTCCGGGACGGTTGCGCGGGTGGTGCGGAGAACGCGGCGGAGGCGCGGAGGGAGTGCGACGGCCCCGCTCCGGCACCACCTTGCCGGAGCGGGGTCGTGGGGGGGGGGGAGCGGGCCGGTTCAGCCGACCGGGACGGAGGGCGGTTCGACGGCGACCGCGACGGCCTCCCGCTTCGCGGCCCGGCTCGCGGCGCGGCGGGCGACCAACCGGTTGACCAGGGTGACCATCACCCAGGCGTAGGCCCAGCCGACCAGTACGTCGATGATGAAGTGCTCGCCGCCGTAGACCAGGGTGAAGCCCATCGCCAGGGGGTAGGCGGCGAGTATCACCCGCAGGGTGCGCCCGGCCCGGGGCCAGAAGACCAGGGCGATCATCATCGGGTACGCGGAGTGCAGGGACGGCATCGCGGCCACGTCGTTGGCGAAGCGGCTGCCGTTCTCGAAGATGGTGCCGGCCCGGTGCAGGCCGCTGTTCTCCAGCACGGCGTTGACGATCCGGTCGACGGCCGGCAGGTGGTTCTCGATGGCGGCCAGCCACGGCGGGTCCGCCGGGTACAGCACGTAGGTGAGGAACCCGGCGAAGGTGATCGACAGGTAGCAGGCGAGGAAGTGCCGGAACCGGGCGTGGTTGCGCTTCCACAGCACGGCGAGGATCCCGAACACCGCGAAGAAGTGCGACATGTAGACGCCGACGACGGCGTAGTCGTACCACTGCGGCTGCCCGGGGTGGTACAGCAGGTGCTGGAGCCGCACCGTCCAGGTCTCGCCGAGGCCGAGCACCTCGTCGAAGGCGATCTGCGGCGCGTAGTGGGGCCGCCAGGGGGTGTGCGCCCCGTACCCTCTGAGCAGCGAGTACGCCCAGACCACGGCCATCACCGGGACCCAGTCGCGCAGCACGTACAGCCAGCCCTTGCGGCCTCCGCTGTGGACGGACGCGGCGACCAGCGCAGCGATCAGCCACAGGAAGACCACGTCGTTGGCGTAGGGCAGGCCGTAGACCGCGAGGTAGCGCCAGAAGGCGAGTGCGAACAGCGGCCAGGCGAGGTGCCGGGGGCGGAGTCTGGTCAGCAGGTGGAGCGCCATCGAGCGTGACCGGGCTGCCAGGTGGGACGAGTCGATCATGCGTAACGACGCTAGCAACACCGCCTTTGAGAAACCTCCAGCCGCGCGCCCGGGCTCCCAGTGAATTCCCAGACGGCACACGGACGGGCGACGCCGCCGTTCGCGGGGGCGGACGGCGGCGCCGGTGACGGGTCCGTCAGTCGAGCCGGGCGGACTCGCCGAGGGCGATCCGCGCGTAGCGGGTGGTGGCCTCCTCGCGGCCGAGCCAGCCGTCGAAGTTGGCCGCGCCGATCTCGCTGAGGTTGGCGTCGTGGATGGGGAAGGTCCGCTCGGGGCGGACGGCGCGCACCATCTCGATCGCGGCACGCAGCGCCAGCCACGGGCCGGAGGCGGGCAGCAGCAGGGCGCGCACCTCTTCGTCGGGGACGTGCAGCGAGTCGCCCGGGTGGTAGACGCCGTCGAGCAGGTAGCCGAGGTTGGGGCAGTCCGGGAGGTCGTCGATGGTCACGGCGTGCCGGCCGCCGACGGCGCGGACGGCGAAGCCGCCGGCCTCGAACCTCTCCCCCACCCCGACCGCGTGCACCGCGCCGCCGAGTTCGTCCGCGACGTCCTTCGGCGCGTACACCTCCAGCGCCGGGTTCGCCGCCCGGGCGCCGGCCAGCAGGTCGGCGTCCACGTGGTCGCTGTGGCCGTGGGTGATCAGCACGGCCCGCACTCCGGCGAACGCCTCGGGCTCCGTCCAACAGCCCGGGTCGATCAGCACGGACTTCTCGCCGTCCTCGACCCGGACGCACGCGTGGGCATACTTCGTCAGCAGCATCCGCCCAACCTAGCGGGCGCCGCCGAGCCGCCGCTTCCCCATTTCCCGCATGGCCGCTGACGGTCCGTCGGCACCGAGCCCGGGCCACCGGCGTCCGCCGGTGGCCCGGTGCGCGCCGTCAGCGGGCGGCTTCGCGCAGGCGCTTCTTGTCGGGCTTGCCGACGGGCGTCAGCGGGATCTCCTCGACGAGGTGCAGCGCCTCGGGCGCGAAGATCCGCCCCTTGCGGGCGGTGACGAAGGCGCGGAGTTCGTCCAGCTGCGGCTGCGCGCCCGGCGCGGGGACGACGGCGACGTGGACGTGTTCGGTCTCCTGGTCGTCGCGGACGCCGAAGACCGCGCAGCGGGCGACCGCCGGGTGGGTGAGCAGCAGGTCCTCCACCTCGGAGGGGTAGACGTGGCCGCCGACCACGATGATCAGGTCCTTGACCCGGTCGGAGAGGTAGAGGTAGCCGTCCTCGTCGAGGTAGCCGACGTCGCCGGTGTTCAGCCAGCCGTCGCGCAGCACCTGGGCGGTGAGGTCGGGCCGCTTCCAGTAGCCGGCCATGATGGTGTCGGAGCGCAGGTGGATCTCGCCCTGCTCGCCGACCGGCAGGTCGGCGCCCTCGGCCGAGCGGATCGCCACCTCGACGTTCGGAATGGGCCGGCCGACCGGGAGTTGGCCGTTGCGGCCGATCCGCTCGTGCTCCAGCGGGCTGAGCGCGGAGATCAGCTGCGCCTCGGACATCCCGTAGACGCCGACCAGGACCGGCCCGAAGACCTTGAGCGCCTCGCGGATCCGGGTCGGCGAGGCGGCGCTGCCGCCGTACATGATCAGCCGCAGGCTGGACAGGTCGGTGCGGCCGATCGCCGGGTGGTCGAGGAGCTGGTGCAGCAGTGCCGGCAGCACCCAGAGGTCGGTGATGCGTTCGCGTTCGACGGCCGCGAGGACGGCGCCCGGGTCGAAGGAGCGCTGGAGGACCACGGTGCCGCCGCGCTGCAGGACCATGTCGGAGAGGAACCCGGCGAGGTGGGCCAGCGGGGTGGCGGCGAGCAGCCGGGGTTCGGCGGCGCCGCTGCCGATGGGGGCGTCGAAGACCCGGCGGTAGGGCCCGTGCAGGCTGAGGATGCCCTTCGGGATGCCGGTGGTGCCGCCGGTGTGACGGATGCTCAGGTCGTCGTCGGGTCCGACCCGGACGTCCGGCGGTTCGGCGGGGCGGTGCGCGGCGGCGGCGATCACGTCCTCGCCGATCGCCCCGGGCTCGCCGCCGGCCGGGCCGGGGCCGAGCGTGAGGACCGTCGGCACGTCGGCCAGCCGCACCAACTCGGGTGCGTCGCCGTACCGTTCGGCGTCCACCAGCAGGATGGCGGTGTCGACGCTGGTGGTGATCTCGGCGAGCACCGGGACGCTCATGCCGTCGTACAGGTTCACCACCCGGGCGCCCGCGAGGCCCGCCGCGTACCGGGCGCTGAGCGCCTCGGCGGTGTTGCCGGTCAGCAGGGTCACGGTGGTGCCGCGGCCCGCGCCACGGGCGATCAGCTCGTGGGCGAGGCGGTAGGTGGCGGCGGCGAAGTCGCCGGCGGTGACGGCCTTTCCGTCGGCGGTGACGATGGCCCGCCGGCCGGGATCGGAGGCCATGGACCGGAGGATCAGCGCGGGTCCGCTGACGAACTCCGCGTCGGGCACGGCTACTTCTTCGTTGTGGTTGGCAACCATGGCCACAGGCTAACCCCGCCGCGTCGCCGCCTCCGGGACGGACCACCGGTATTTGGCGTGAACACTCCTACGGCGGCGCATTCATGACGGTCCGTCAGGAGGTGGCGGGTCCGGATCCGCTCAGCCGGCGGCGACGCTCGGCGCGACGGCCGGCGCGCTGCTCGGCGCGGTGCTCGGCGCGGCGCTCGGCGGCCAGACGGTGACCTCGAGTCTGACCAGGCCGATGTCGTACGGGATGTCGGTGATCCGGGCGGCGATCACCGCGCCCTTGCTGCTGGTCAGGCAGAGCGTCGCGCCGGCCCGGATGCCCTTGGCGTCGTTGGCGGGACGCTCGGCGGCGGTGTAGTAGCGGAAGCTCTTCAGGGTGCCCGCCCGGGCGGCCTCGCGGCAGCTCGCCTCGGTGATCTCGGCGCCGGCGGGGAGCACCGCGGCCAGGTTGCCGAGCACGACGGTCGGGGCGGGGTGGCTGTGGACGACGATCTCGTAGGACTTCTGGTCGCTCTCGGAAGTGGCGTTCCAGTCCTCGTCGTCGACCAGGGTGGAGAGCGGCTTGTCGTTCGGGGCGTCCAGGTCGATCAGTTCGTAGCCGCTGCTGACCACGTCGATCTGGAACGTGACGGTGCGCGGGGCGCGGACGCCGGGGCTCGCCTCGGCGGACGGCGCGGGCGAGAGCGGGGGCGACGGCGAGGGGGACGGCCCGGGCGTCGGGGTGGCCGCGGGCGACGGCATCGGCGGCGGGACCTGCGGGGTGGAGACGCTGTCGTTGGACTTGATCCCGATGGGCAGTGCGGTGATGATGCCGGCCGCGTTCATGGCCAGGACGGTGATGGCCGCGACCGTCCCGACGATGGAGAGCGAGAGCAGGATGGCACGCCGGTTGGCGGGGGTGTCCGGGGCCTCCCAGGAGACGCCCTCGCGGGTGGCCCGGAACGTCACCCGGTCCGGATGGCCCGCGTCGGGGTGCGGGTCCGGCGGCTGCTCCCCGTCGTGGGGCGGGGGCCCGGAGTCGGGTGCGGTCACGTCGTCTCTCCTGGTCGGGCAGGGGCCGGGGCTGATCCGCCGTCGGTCCGGATCCGGTTCGCCACCGTACAGTTGCCCGGCCCGCGGCCCGTGCGGGCCGCCGGGCGGACCGGTCGCCGGCGGTGGTCTCCCTGCTGGGCGCATGCCCCGTCACGGCACCGGCGGAACTGATCCTTTCGGGGTGCGCACCGATCGGGTGAATCACTCGTCCGAGCGAGTGACCCGGCGACGGTGCGGCCGGTGCCGTTGACGGGCCGTCAGGAGCGCGGGTCGGCCGGCGGCCTCGATGCCCGGGCCGTCAGGAGGCCGGGGTCAGCTCGCGGCCTCGATGCGTTCGACGATCTGCTCGCACAGCTCGTGGGTGCGCAGCGCGTCGGTCGCGTCGAGGGTCCTGCCGACCCGCAGCGCGTCCAGGAAGTGCAGGACGACCTGTTCGATGCCCCGCTGGCGGGCGACCGGCACCCAGTCGCCGCGACGGCGGACGGTCGGCTGGCCCTTGTGGTCGATCACCTCGGCGAGGTTGTGGACCTCGCGCTTGGAGTCGGCGCCGGAGACTTCGAGGATCTCCTCGGCGGAGCCGGAGACCCGGTTCATCAGGCCGAGCGCGGTGAAGCCGTCGCCGGCCAGCGTGAGCACGACGTGCTCGACCAGGCCGTTGCGGGTGCGGGCCCGGACGTCCACGTGCTCGATCTCGCCGGGGGCGAGGAAGCGCAGGGTGTCGACGACGTGGATGAAGTCGTCGTAGACCAGGGTGCGGGCCCGCTCGGGCAGCCCTTCGCGGTGCTTCTGCAGGACGATCAGGTCGCGCGGGCGTTCGGCGGCGAGCAGGTAGCCGGGCGCGTGCCGCCGGTTGAAGCCGACGGCCAGCGAGCGTCCGGTCCGCTCGGCCAGGTCGACCAGGCGGCGCGCGCCGTCCAGGTCGTAGGCCAGCGGCTTGTCCACGTACACGTCGACGCCGCGGGTCAGCAGCTTCGCCACGATCGGGACGTGCTGGTCGGTGGCGGCGTGCACGAACGCGGCCCGGATGCCGGAGTCGATCAGCTCGTCCAGGTCGGTGGTGCGGAACGGGATCCGGTGGGCGTCGCCCAGCCGGTCGAGCTTGGCCCGGTCCCGGGTCATCAGCCGCAGGTCCAGGCCGGGTTGGGCGGCCAGCACCGGCAGGTAGGCCTTCTGCGCGATGTCGCCGAGTCCGACGACGCCGATCGGAAGGGCGGTGCGGTCGGACTCGTGATCGCTCATCTGGGCACTCCTGCGAGGTCGGTGACGGTCGGCGCGGACCACCGGCAGCATATGCCAGCGCTCTCGGCGGCCCGTCAGGACGCGGGTCCGGCCCCGGGCGGGAGCAGCGCGGCGGCCAGCTCGCGCCAGGCGGGCAGCGGGAGTTCGGCCTGGCCGGGGGTGAGGACCTGGAGGCAGACGTGGTCGGCGCCGGCGTCGAGGTGCTCGCCGACCCGGCGGGCGACGGCGTCGAGGTCGCCGTGGGCGACCAGGGCGTCCACCAGGCGGCGGCCCGGGGTGGGCGCCAGGTCCTGGTCGGTGAATCCGAGGCGGCGCAGGTTGGCCTGCTGGTGGGCGGCGTAGGTGGTGTAGACGGCGACGTGGGCGGTGGCGGTCTCGCGGGCGCGGGCCGGGTCGGGGTCGAGGACGACGGCCTGTTCGACGGCGAGGACGGCGTCGGGGCCGAGGGCGGTGCGGGCGAGCGCGGTGTGCTCGGGCGGCACGAAGTAGGTGTGGGCGCCGGCGGTGCGGGTCGCGGCGAGCCGGAGCATGGCGGGCCCGAGGGCGGCCAGCAGGCGGCGGCGGACGGGGTCGGTGCCGGTTTCGGTGGCGGGGCCGCCGGGGGCGGTGTCGAGTTCGTCGAGGTAGCGGCGGGTGTCGGCCAGCGGCCCGGCGGGGGTGGAGCCGGCGGTGCCGGCGACCCGGTGGCCGCCGAGGCCGAGCAGGTAGCGGCCGGGGTGGGCGTCGTCGAGGGTGCGGGTGGCGGCGGCGGTGGCCTGCGCGGTGCGCCGGCCCATGTCGGCGATGCCGGAGGCGACGGTGATCCGGCGGGTGGCGTCGAGCAGCAGCCAGGCCTGGCCGAAGCTGTCGCGGCCCCTGCCCTCACCGAACCACAGGGCGCCGTAGCCGAGTTCGTCGATCTCGGCGGCGGCCTCGCGGACCGCCGCGGCGGGCTGCTGTTCGAAGGCGAAGGTCCACAGGCCGATCCGGCCGAGTCCTCGCCGCAGCTGATCCTCTTTCATGTTCGTTCCCCCCGGGGCGGGTCGGCGTGCCCGGGCAGGCCGCGGCACACAATACGGAGAGGCTCTCCGCTTCGTCTTCGCTACGATACGGAGCGGCTCTCCGTTTGGCCAGCCCCGCCGGGGCCCGCACCGAGACGAGGTGTTCGCACATGACCGCCGACCGGGCGCCGCGCTCCGACGCGCAGCGCAACCGCCGGGCCGTACTGGCCGCGGCCGAGGAGGTGTTCGCGGCCGGCGGCCCGGGGGCCTCGCTCAACGAGGTGGCCCGGCGGGCGGGGGTCGGCCCGGGCACGCTGTACCGGCACTTCCCCGGCCGCGGCCCGCTGCTGGCCGCGCTGGTCGCCGACCGGATCGACCGCCTCACCGAACGGGGCCGCGACCTGCTCGCCGCCCCGTCCGCCGGGGACGGTCTCGCCGAATGGCTGGCGGCCTTCGTCGACCACGCCCGGGCGAACCAGGGCCTGGGCGGCGCGGCCCTCCTGGAGGCCGCCGGCCACGAGGCGGGCCTCGACTGCGCGGACCGGATCCGCGCCGCCGCCGAGGCCCTGACCGCCCGCGCCCACCGGGCGGACGCCGTCCGGCCGGCCGTCCGGGCGGACGACCTGCTGGACCTCGCTCTCGGCATCGCCCTCGCCACCGCCGCCGACCCGGCCCCGGACCGCGCCCACCGCCTGCTCGCCCTCGCCCTCGCGGGCGTCCGGACGCCGGCCTGACAGCGGCACGGCCCGAGCGGGCGTCCGTGCGCCGGCCCGGCGTCGGACCGGGCAGCGGGCGGGCGTCCGCGCACCGGCCCGACCGCGCGGCGCGCCGTCGGCCGGGCTTCGCGGCTACTGCCCCAGCATCCGGCGGAAGTCGGCGGCCGCCTCCGGCAGGCGGCCGGCGTAGCCGCCCTGGGCGAGGCGCAGGACGAAGTCGACGGCCGCGTCGGGGTGCGGGTCGGTGTAGGGCTGCCCGTTGTAGTCGAGGAACAGCAGCATCGACTCGAAGGCGGTGCGCTTGTTCCGGTCCGTCATGGGGTGGTTGCGGGACAGGGATTCGCCGAGCGCGAGGGCCTTGGTCCACACGTCCGGGTAGGCCTCGGCACCGAACGCCGAGGCTCGCGGCCGGCCCAGCGCGGACTGCAGCAGAGCGGGCTCGCGGACGGCGGCGGCGTCGCCCAGCAGGAAGGCGAGGTCGTCCTCGTCCAGGTGGTCGGCGGGCTGACGGGTCGTCACAGGTCGGCCAGCCTCTCCAGCGTCTCGGCGTTGGCCGCGCGGATCCGCGCCACCAGGGCGGCCCGCCGCTCGGCGCGCTGCGCCGGCGCCCAGGCGACGCGCCGCGGATCCGGCTGCTCCTGCTGGTCGGACTGCTGCTCAGGCACGGCGTGCCCCCTCCCGGTCCCGTTGTTCCGGGCACCGACGGTAGGGGGCGGCCGGCGGCCGGTCGAACGGTTTTCCGACCGCTGACGGAGCGTCGGCCGGGCGGGCCGTCGGGCGAACGGCCGTCAGGTGGGCTGGGCGGGGCGGCAGTCGAGGTGGCCGGCGGCTTCGGCGAGGGCGCGCAGAACGGGGCGCAGCAGCGGGTGGAGTTCGGCGCCGGCCCGGGTCGCGGCGAACACCTTGCGGGTGGCGAGGGCGCTGTCGACGGGGCGGACGGCGACCCGGCCGAGGTCGGTGCCGCGCAGGGCGGAGCGCGGGACCAGGGCGACGCCCGCGCCGGCCGAGGCGAGCGCGGTGACGGCGCTGAAGTCGTCGGAGGAGTGCACCAGGCGGGGCTGGAAGCCGGCGTTCTCGCAGGCCAGCAGGACCACGTCGTGGCAGGGGTTGCCGGGGTAGGGGCCGATCCACGGTTCGGCGGCGAGGTCGGCGACGGCGACGGGGCCCCGGCCGGCGGCCAGCGGGTGGCCGAGCGGCAGGACGGCGTCGAAGGGTTCGGCGTACAGCGGGAGCCGGGTCAGCCGCCGGTCGTCGGGGTGCGGCGCGCCGCGGTACTCGACGGCGACGGCGATGTCGGCGCGGCCGTCGAGCAGCATCGGCAGGCTGGCGTCGCCCTCGGCGTCGAGCGCCTTGACGCGCAGGCCGGGGTCGGTGCCGGCCAGGGCGGCGATCGCGGGGGCGAGGACCATGGCGATGCCGGTGGCGAACGCGGCGACGGTGACTTCGCCGGCCGCGCCCGCGCTGTAGGCGGCGAGGTCGGCCTCGGCGCGTTCCAGTTGGGCGAGGACGGCGTCGGCGTGGCCGACCAGGATCTCGCCGGCGGCGGTGAGGCGGACGCCCCGGCCGTCCCGGACCAGCAGGGTGTGGCCGGTCTCCTGTTCGAGGGCGGCGAGCTGCTGGGAGACCGCGGAGGGGGTGAGGTAGAGCGCGGCCGCCGCGGCGGTCACGGTCCGGTGGTCGGCCACGGCCCGCAGGGTCCGCAGCCGTCGTGCGTCGATCACGGATCAATTCTGCCAGCGTCGCCGGTGTGCTCCGTCCAGGTGAAACAGGACGGCTGCGGGAAGGGGCGGCGCGGGGAGCCGGGAGCGGCTCCCCGCGCCTCGGCGGGCCGCCCGGGGGGATGGGAGGGGGGCGGCCCGTCGGGGACGGCGCGGTTGAGGGTGCCCGCGCCAGGCTGTGCGGCCTACTCGCCGAGCGCGGCGCGGGCGTCGACGAACGCGGCGACGGCGCGCTCGACGTCCTCGGTGCTGTGCGCGGCGGACAGCTGGACCCGGATCCGGGCGGCGCCGTGCGGCACCACCGGGTAGGAGAAGCCGATCACGTAGACGCCGCGCTCCAGGAGCAGTTCGGCGAGGCGGCCGGCCTTGGCGGCGTCGCCGACCATGACGGGGGCGATCGGGTGCTCGCCGGGCAGGATCTCGAAGCCGGCCTCGGTCATCTTCGTGCGGAACAGCTCGGTGTTTGCGGCGAGCTTGGCCCGCAGGTCGCCGCTGGTCTCCAGCAGGTCGAGCACGGTCAGCGAGGCGGCCGCGATCACCGGGGCGAGCGAGTTGGAGAACAGGTACGGGCGGGACCGCTGGCGCAGCAGGGCGACGATCTCGCGGCGGGCGGCGACGTAGCCGCCGGACGCGCCGCCGAGGGCCTTGCCGAGGGTGCCGGTGATGATGTCCACCCGGTCCATCACGCCGTGCAGTTCGGGGGTGCCGCGGCCGGTGGGGCCGACGAAGCCGACGGCGTGCGAGTCGTCGACCATGACCATCGCGTCGTAGCGGTCGGCGAGGTCGCAGATCTCGGCGAGCGGCGCGATGTAGCCGTCCATGGAGAACACGCCGTCGGTGACGATCAGGCGGCGGCGGGCGTCCTGGGCGTCCTTGAGCTGCTGCTCCAGGTCGGCCAGGTCGCGGTTGGCGTAGCGGTGGCGGCGGGCCTTGCACAGCCGGATGCCGTCGATGATGGAGGCGTGGTTGAGGGCGTCGGAGATGACCGCGTCGCGCTCGTCGAGGAGGGTCTCGAAGACGCCGCCGTTGGCGTCGAAGCAGGAGGAGTAGAGGATCGTGTCCTCCTGGCCGAGGAACTGGGAGAGTCGCTGCTCCAGTTCCTTGTGCACGTCCTGGGTGCCGCAGATGAAGCGGACCGAGGCCATGCCGTAGCCCCAGCGGTCCAGCGCCTCCTTGGCGGCGTCGACGACCTTGGGGTGGTCGGCCAGGCCGAGGTAGTTGTTGGCGCAGAAGTTGAGCACCTGGCCGCCGTTGCCGGAGGTGACGGTGATCTCGGCGGACTGCGGGGTGCCGATGACGCGTTCGGGCTTGAACAGGCCGGCTTCGCGGATCTCGGCGAGGGTGGCGGCGAGGTCGTCGCGGACGGTGTCGAACACGGGGGTGTCGCTCCTAACGAAGTGTCAACTGGCTTGCCGAGCGTGCGATTTAGAGCGTCGTCCAGTCGAGGATGACCTTGCCGCAGTTGCCGCCGGCGGCCTCGTCGAAGGCGGCCTCGAACTCCTGGGCGGGGTGCCGGCCGGTGATCACCGGGGTGAGGTCGAGTCCGCCTTCGAGCAGCACGGACATCGCGTACCAGGTCTCGAACATCTCGCGGCCGTAGATGCCCTTGATGGTGAGCATCGAGGTGACCACCGCGGACCAGTCGATCGGGAACTGGTCGGCGGGCAGGCCGAGCATGGCGATCTTTCCGCCGTGCGTCATGTTGGCGATCATCGACTGCATGGCCTCGGGGCGGCCGGACATCTCCAGGCCGACGTCGAAGCCCTCGCGCAGGCCCAGCTGGTGCTGGCCGTCCTCGATGGTGTGGGTGGAGACGTCCAGGGCGAGCGTGACGCCGAGCTTGCGGGCCAGCTCCAGGCGGTACGGGGAGACGTCGGTGATCATCACGTTGCGGGCGCCGGCGTGCTTGGCGACGGCGGCGGCCATGATGCCGATCGGGCCGGCGCCGGTGACCAGCACGTCCTCGCCGACCAGCGGGAAGGACAGCGCGGTGTGCACGGCGTTGCCGAACGGGTCGAAGATGGCGGCCACGTCGAGGTCGACGGGGACGCGGTGCACCCACACGTTGGAGGCGGGCAGGGCGACGTACTCGGCGAACGCGCCGTCCCGGTTGACGCCCAGGCCGATGGTGTTGCGGCACAGGTGGCGGCGGCCGGCCAGGCAGTTGCGGCACTTGCCGCAGACCAGGTGGCCCTCGCCGCTGACCAGGTCGCCGACGTTGATGTCGGTGACGGCGGAGCCGAGGGCGGCGACCTCGCCGACGAACTCGTGGCCGATGGTCATCGGGGTCTTGATGGTCTGCTGCGCCCAGCCGTCCCACTTGCGGATGTGCAGGTCGGTGCCGCAGATGCCGGTCCGCAGGACCTTGATCAGGACGTCGCCCGGGCCGATCTCCGGCTCCGGGACGTCGGTCATCCACAGGCCGGGGGCGGCGTCCAGCTTGACGAGTGCCTTCACTGCGAGGGCTCCTGACGCGAAGTGCGGACGGTCCTGCGGTCGGCAGGTCCGGGTCCGGGTCTGCCGCGGGATCGGCAGGCCGGTGGGCGGCCCGGCATGCGGCGGTCGCCGGGCCGGGCAGAGTGAAATCTGCCTGGTCACGGCGGGTGCGGTCCATCGAGGAATTCTTAACGGGTGCCACAGCAGGGCTGAACGATCGTGCCCGAGCTGGGCGGCGGGGCGGTCGGCGGCATGCCCGCAAGGCACCCGGACGGAGCAGCGGCAGGGGTCTTGACGGGGCGTCAGCGCGCCGTCCGCACCTTGACCTGGTCTTGACAGTGGGGATTGGTCCAGTCCATTTTGTTGTCCGCGCTCCCCGCACCTCCACCCCCATCCCCCACTGGAGGTACCCCCGTGCATGCCCCCAACCGCCGCGCCACCGCAGTCGGCGCTGCCGCGCTGCTGCTGGCGTCGGCCGCGGTCGCGGCCGTCCCGAGTTCCGCGAGCGCCGCGAACATCCTCACCAACCCCGGCTTCGAGTCCGGCACCCTGAGCGGCTGGTCCTGCTCGGGCGGCACCGGCTCGGTGGTCTCCACGCCCGTGCACGGCGGCTCGAAAGCGCTGGCCGGCGCGGTCTCCGCCTCGGACAACGCCAAGTGCGCGCAGACCGTCGCGGTGCAGCCCAACACCACGTACACGCTGTCCAGCTGGGTCCGCGGCAACTACGTCTACCTGGGCGTGACGGGCGCCGGCTCGACCTGGACGCCCTCCGCCGCCGACTGGAAGCAGCTGTCGGTGACGTTCACCACCGGCGCCGCCCAGACCAGCGCCGAGGTGTACCTGAACGGCTGGTTCGGCCAGGGCACCTACTACGCGGACGACGTCAGCCTGGACGGCCCGGGCGGCACCCCCGGCGACACCCAGGCACCGACCGCGCCGAGCAACCTCGTCGCCACCGCGACCGCTGCCACGCAGGTCTCGCTGTCCTGGGGCGCCTCCACCGACAACGTCGGCGTCACCGGCTACGACGTCTACCGCAACGGCACCCTCGCCACCACCGTCACCGGCACCACCGCGACCGTCACCGGCCTGACCGCCTCCACCGCCTACACCTTCACCGTCAAGGCCCACGACGCCGCCGGCAACACCTCCGCCGCCTCCAACTCCCTGACCGTCACCACCACTTCGGGCACCACGCCGGACACCCAGGCGCCGACCGCGCCGAGCGGCCTGGTCGCCACCGCGACCGCTGCCACGCAGGTCTCGCTGTCCTGGGGCGCCTCCACCGACAACGTCGGCGTCACCGGCTACGACGTCTACCGCAACGG